>JASJKW010000079.1:0-3313 GCA_037621305.1 Pseudomonas sp. | reverse complement strand
CTGGCCTTCATGGGCTTCACCGGATTGATCAGGATCTGAGCATGTCGATCATCCTTACCGCTGTGCTCATCCTGCTGGTGCTCGCACTGATCTTCGGTGCGCTGCTGGGCTATGCCGCCATCCGCTTCCGGGTCGAAGGCGATCCCATCGTCGAGCAGATCAATGCCCTGCTACCGCAGACCCAATGCGGCCAGTGCGGCCACCCTGGCTGCAAGCCCTACGCCGAAGCCATCGCCAGCGGCGAGCCGATCAACAAGTGCCCGCCGGGCGGCGAAAGCACCATTCAGGCGCTGGCCGATCTGCTGGATGTGGAAGCACTGCCGCTGGACGGCGAACACGGCCAGGAGAAGCCGCGTACGGTGGCCTATATCCGCGAGGATGAATGCATCGGCTGCACCAAATGTATCCAAGCCTGTCCGGTAGATGCGATCCTGGGTTCGGCCAAGCATATGCACACCGTTATCGTTGATGAATGCACGGGCTGCGATCTGTGCGTGGAGCCCTGCCCCGTGGACTGTATCGATATGCTGGTTGTTCCCGTCACCCCACAGACCTGGAGCTGGGATCTGCCACGCCCGGTGCATCAGCTGATCGCCACCGACGCTCCGCGAGGTGCTGCCTGATGTCCAGCCAGCCGCGTATCTGGGATATCCCCGGCGGCATCCACCCGCCGGAGAACAAGCACCAATCCACCAGCCGTGGCCTGGAGCAGATGCCGCTGCCCGGCCGCCTGGTGCTGCCACTGCTGCAGCACATCGGCAATCGTGCTGTTCCGGTGGTTCAGGTTGGCGAGCGAGTGCTCAAGGGCCAACTGATTGCCGAGGCCAATGGCCCGCTCAGTTGCCCGCTGCATGCGCCCAGCTCTGGCACCATCAGCGCCATCGAGCATGCGCCCTATCCCCACGCTTCGGGTCTGGCCGAACTTGCCATCATCCTGGAGTGCGACGGCCTGGATCAATGGGTCGAACTGCATCCGGTGGCAGACTTCACCAGCCTGAAACCACTCGACCTGTTGGAATGTATTCGCAATGCGGGCATCAGCGGCAGGGGCGGCGCCGGTTTTCCGACCGCGACCAAACTGGGATCGCGACCTGACCACCATATCGATACCCTGATCATCAACGGCACCGAATGTGAGCCTTACATCACCGCCGACGATATGAGCATGCGCCACCGAGCGCCGCAGATCGTGTCCGGAATAGAAGTGCTGATGCACATCCTCAAGCCGGATCAGGTGCTGATCGGTATCGAGGACAACAAGCCCGAGGCGATCGCCGCCATGCGCGAGGCGGTGGCCGACCGACCAATGAGCGTGGTGGTATTGCCCACCAAGTATCCCTCCGGTGGCGAAAAACAGCTGATCCAGATTCTCACCGGCAAGGAAGTGCCCAGTGGTGGTCTGCCGGCGGATATCGGCATTCTCTGCCAGAACATCGGCACCGCCCTGGCGACCCACAATGCCATCATGCTGGGCAAACCGCTGATCAGCCGTATCACCACGCTGACCGGTAATGCGCTGGCACGCCCCACCAACGTCGAAGCGCTCATTGGCACCCCGATACAAGATCTCCTGGCATTCGCCGGCCTGCAACAGGAGCACCTGTATCGACTGGTGATGGGCGGTCCCATGATGGGCTTTACCCTGCTCGACAGCGCCGCGCCTATCATCAAGACCAGCAACTGCCTGTTGGCCGGCACCCGTGAGGAATTGCCGCCACCGCCGCCGGCGCTGCCGTGCATCCGCTGCGGGCTGTGCGCCGACGCCTGCCCAGCGGAGTTGCTGCCCCAGCAGCTGCACTGGTTTGCCATGGGTAAGGATTACGAACAACTGGAACGTCAGAACCTGTTCGACTGCATCGAGTGTGGCGCCTGCGCCTATGTCTGCCCCAGCAGCATTCCGCTGGTGCAGTACTTTCGCGCCGGAAAATCGGAGATCCGCAGCATCAACCTGCAGCACAGTCGCGCCGAACAGTCGCGGCAGCGCTTCGAACAACGTCAGGAACGGCTGCAGCGCGAAGCTGAACAGCGAGATCTGGATCGCCAGGCCCGAACAGAGAAGGCGGCGCGAGCAAAAGCCGCCCGCGAGGCCCAGGCTGCGAAAGAGCAAGCAACAGAGAGCAAACCGGCCGAGCCGGACCTTGCACGCATCCAGTCGCACAAGGTCAATACGCTGAGCCCCCAGCAGAAACAGCTTAAAATCGCAGCGGCAACAGCCCGTATGGCATTGCAGAGGGCGCAGAAACAATTGGCCGCCAACCCGGACAATGCTGATTTGCAGGCGCAGATTCCGACATTGCAACATGCCTTCGACCAAGCACAGCAAGCCTTCGATGAACAGATGTCCGACAAGGAGAACCTGTCATGATCTCGGCTTCAATGAGCTCGCCCCACGCCCACGGCAGCAACCGCACCCGGACCATCATGCTCCAGGTGTTGGGCGCAACGCTGCCGGGTCTGGCCCTGATGAGCTGGTTCTTCGGTTGGGGCACGCTGATCAACATCCTGCTGGCTAGCACCTGCGCCATCGCCTTCGAAGCGGCGATCCTGCGGTTGCGCCGTCGTCCTGTAGGTTTCTATCTGAACGACGGCAGTGCCCTGGTCACCGCCTGGCTGCTGGCACTGGCATTGCCGCCCTACTCGCCCTGGTGGCTGGTGCTGGTGGCCACGGGTTTTGCCATAACCTTCGGCAAACATCTGTATGGCGGCATTGGCCAGAACCCCTTCAATCCGGCCATGCTCGGCTACGCCATGGTGCTGGTGTCCTTTCCGCTGGAGATGACCAGCTGGCCGGTCTGGCGCGGTATCGAGCAGTTGCAGCCGGCACTGTCGCCAACGCTGGGGCTGATCGAGGGACTGCAACGGGTGTTCACCCCTGGCAGCCTGCCGGTCGACGGCTGGACCACGGCCACGGCCCTAGATCTGCTGAAGAACAATACCGCCCTGACCATGGCTGAGCTGCAGCAGGCACAGCCGGCCTTCGGCAGCCTGGGCGGCCGGGCCTGGGAATGGGTCGCCCTGGCCTATCTGGCCGGTGGCCTGTACCTGCTGTACAAACGCATCTACAGCTGGCACGCACCAGTAGGCATGCTCGGCGCACTGGCGGTGATGAGCCTGCTGTTCTGGAACGGCGCCGGTTCGGATTCCAATGGCTCGCCACTGTTTCACCTGGTGGGCGGCGCCACCATGCTCGGCGCGTTCTTCATCGCCACTGACCCGGTCTCCAGCGCCACCAGCAACCGCGGGCGGCTGGTATTCGGCATAGGCATCGGCATCCTCGTTTACGTCATTCGGGTATGGGGCAATTACCCCGATG
>JASJKW010000078.1:0-5599 GCA_037621305.1 Pseudomonas sp. | reverse complement strand
ATGCCAATCACATTTGATGGCAAAGTTTACGGAGTGGTCGTATGGTCACTCCGGTGGGCGCGGTTTCTGGCTGCCGTGCCCGCGTGTTGCTTCAGGCCAGCATGAATTGCCTTTCGACATCGAACGCACGGTGTTGGTTGTGGTCACATTCATGCAAGCTTGACGGCTGACAGGCAATAAGCCGGTTTTATCGCAGAGCTGTGTCCTGATTATTGAGCAAGGAGAAATGGAATGCTTATTTTGACTCGACGGGTTGGTGAGACCCTGATGGTAGGTGATGAAGTCACGGTAACTGTCCTGGGCGTGAAGGGGAATCAGGTACGTATCGGGGTCAATGCCCCGAAAGAAGTGGCCGTTCACCGTGAAGAAATCTACCAACGCATCCAGAAGGAAAAAGAAGACGCATCAAATGATTAATTTTCTTAAATTTTTCATTGCATTAGCGAAGCCGCGCGGTTAATATTCTGCGCGTGTTACGGAGAGGTGGCCGAGTGGCCGAAGGCGCTCCCCTGCTAAGGGAGTACATCTCAAAAGGGTGTCGAGGGTTCGAATCCCTCCCTCTCCGCCACTTTTTGTGTATAGGTTGTCAAGTGTTAAGTTCTTGAAATTTAAAGAAAAAAACATTTGACAAGAATTTGAAAGCCTATATACTACGCAGCAAGAAACGCACTCGTAGCTCAGCTGGATAGAGTACTCGGCTACGAACCGAGCGGTCGGAGGTTCGAATCCTCCCGAGTGCACCAAACGGAAAAACCCACTGCTAATCCAGTGGGTTTTTTTTCGTCTCCTGAAAAGCAGTCATCATGCCTGCGCAAAGCCTGCCAGACTGAATCAGGGTTCGTTGTGGCTTGGTTATGGCCGCACCCACCCTCTGTCTTGCTGGAGGATGCCTCAATGTCAGAGCTGAATAGAAAGTCTCCAGAGCGCCTGCAGGACCGTGTCGAGCAGGTACTGCAGCTGTTGGCGCAGTACAGACCAGCAGATGCGTTGACGCAGCGGAGCGATGACACTGCCAGCCAGGTCGAGCTGCAGCACTTGCTGGCTGAGCTGCATCCGGCAGATGTCGCCTATATTCTCGAATCTCTGCCGCTCGATGAGCGCCTGGCTGTCTGGCAGCTGGTCCGGTTTGATCGCGATGGCGATATTCTGCTGGAAGTATCTGACGCGGTACGCGAAACCCTGATTGCCGATATGGATAATCAGGAAATCATCGCTGCCGTCAATATGCTCGATGCTGACGAGTTGGCGGATCTGGCGCCAGACTTGCCGCGCGATGTGGTGCGGGATCTGATGGACATGCTGGATGCTCAGCAGCGTGAGCGGGTCAGATCCGCATTATCCTACGATGAAGATCAGGTTGGCGCACTGATGGACTTCGATATGGTGACCATTCGTGATGATGTCACCCTGGAAGTTGTCAGTCGTTACCTGCGGCGCTTCGATATGCTGCCTGACCATACCGACAAGTTGTTTGTCGTGGATGACGGCGGGCGGTTGCAGGGTGTGCTGCCCATCAAGAAGCTGCTGGTAAGTTCG
Source organism: Pseudomonas sp. (assembly GCA_037621305.1). GTDB lineage: Bacteria > Pseudomonadota > Gammaproteobacteria > Pseudomonadales > Pseudomonadaceae > Halopseudomonas. The sequence continues at coordinate 4,063 of JASJKW010000078.1, read as the reverse complement.
CCAGACGCGGTGGTCGCGGAGGTGATGGCAGCCGATCCGGTTATCTTTGATCCGCAGACCCACGCCAGCGAAGCGGCTCAGGCATTTGAGCGCTATGACCTGGTAACGGCGCCGGTAGTGGACGTTGACGGAATATTATGTGGCCGCCTGACGGTTGACGACGTGCTCGACTACATACGCCAGGAAAGCGAAGCCGAAGTGCTCAACTCGGCGGGCCTGCGTGAGGAAGAGGATATTTTCGCCTCGGTCTGGAAGTCCGTACGCAACCGTTGGGCCTGGCTGGCGGTAAATCTGTGTACGGCCTTGATTGCCTCCCGGGTGATCGGTCTCTTTGAAGGCGCGATCGAGCAGTTGGTGGCGTTGGCAGCGCTGATGCCGATTGTTGCGGGGATCGGCGGTAACTCCGGCAACCAGACCATCACCATGATCGTTCGAGGCATTGCCACCGGCCAGGTGCAGGTATCACATGGTAACCGTCTGCTGCGCAAGGAAGCAGGGGTCGCGATGATAAACGGCGTGTGTTGGGGGTTGGTGCTGGCGGTTATTGCATACCTTCTATATGGCAGCATGGCGCTATCAGTCGTGCTGATGGCGGCCATGTTCCTGAATATGCTGCTGGCTGCGCTGATGGGTGTGATCATCCCGTTGGCCAGGTTACGCACCGGCGGAGATCCCGCGCTGGGTTCCAGTGTGTTGATTACCGCGATCACCGATAGCGGCGGTTTCTTCATCTTTCTTGGGTTGGCGACCTTGTTCCTGCTCTAGCCTGGCCAGCGCATCGTCCGTCCCGTTGATTGCCTTGAATGTCACATCAGGATACATTAGACCGGTTTTGGCACGGCGGAGTGGGGTCTCGTTCCGTCAATATTCCGAAAGCGCGTCCACTTGAGTGGTGCGCTTTTTTGATACTGGAGATACAAGAATAATGACTTCTTCCGAGTTGCTGATGGAGGGCGTTGAACTGATGATGCTGGGGGTGGGCACGGTATTCTTCTTCCTGGTCATGCTGGTTGGTTTGATCAATCTGATGTCTTTCGTCATCAATCGCTTCTTCCCCGAGGCGGCATCTGTTGCCACAGCACCAAAACGCATGGCTGCCGTCGCTGCGCAACCAGTCGATTCCGAATTGCTCGCTGCCATAGGTGCGGCTGTCAGCCAGCATCGTGCGCGTCGTACCTGATCAAACGCTCTTATAAAAAACTACAGAGAAAAGGCCATATATTTATGACCGACCTGAAGAATCAACCATTAGGTATCACTGATGTAATCCTGCGCGACGCGCACCAATCCATCCTCGCTACCCGCATGCGTCTCGACGATATGCTGCCGATTGCCGGCAAGCTGGATCAAGTCGGCTTCTGGTCGGTCGAGTCCTGGGGTGGTGCGACTTTCGATTCCTGTATTCGTTATCTCGGTGAAGATCCCTGGGAGCGTATTCGAGCCTTGAAGAAGGCCATGCCCAACACCCGTCAGCAAATGCTGCTGCGTGGTCAGAACCTGTTGGGTTATCGCCACTATGCGGATGATGTCGTTGAGAAATTCGTCGAGCGCGCTGCGGACAATGGGGTAGATGTGTTCCGTGTATTCGATGCGATGAACGATCCGCGTAACCTGGAGACCGCGCTCAAGGCCGTCAAACAGGTTGGCAAGCATGCGCAGGGTACGATTTCCTACACCACCAGCCCGGTGCATACGCTGGAGATGTGGGTTGACCTGGCCAAGCAGATTGAAGACATGGGCGCCGAGTCCCTGGCCATCAAGGACATGGCCGGTATTCTCAATCCCTATGTCGCATTTGACCTGGTGACGCGCCTCAAGCAGACCCTGAGCATTCCGGTGCACATGCAGTGCCATGCGACGGCCGGGCTCTCCACGGCAGCCATACTCAAGGCGGCTGAAGCGGGTATCGACAACGTTGATACCGCTATTTCCTCCATGTCGATGACCTATGGCCATTCGCCGACTGAATCCGTGGTGGCCATTTTCCAGGATACGGCACGGGATACCGGTCTCAATCTGGAATTGCTGGAAGAGGTCGCGGCCTATTTCCGCGAAGTGCGGAAGAAATACGCCAAATTCGAGGGCAACCTCAAGGGTGTGGATTCGCGCATTCTCGTGGCTCAGGTGCCAGGCGGCATGCTGACCAACATGGAAGGCCAGCTCAAGGAGCAGGGCGCCGGTGAGAAGTTTGACGAGGTGCTGGCGGAAATTCCGCGCGTGCGTGAGGATCTTGGCTTCATCCCATTGGTCACCCCCACCTCGCAGATCGTTGGCACACAGGCGGTCATCAACGTCCTGACCGGCGAGCGTTACAAGTCCATCACCAAGGAAACTGCCGGTATTCTCAAAGGCGAGTATGGCGCCGCTCCGGCAGCCTTCAACGCCGAGCTGCAGGCACGTGTACTGGATGGTGCGGAAGCGATCACCTGTCGTCCGGCGGATCTGCTGGAACCGGAAATGGACAAGCTTACCCTGGAGCTGCGCAACCTGGCAGCGGAGAAGGGTATCAAGCTCGCCGAAAATGACATCGACGATGTGCTGACCTACGCGCTGTTCCCGCAGATCGGTCTGAAGTTCCTGGAAAATCGAGGCAACCCGTCCGCTTTCGAACCGGTACCGACCGGTCTGGAACAGGCGCCGACCAGCAGTAAGCCAGGCGAGCCGGGTGTTTACACTGTCACCGTCAACGGCAAGGATTTCGTGGTTCAGGTAGCCGATGGCGGCGATATTACCGGTATCAAGCAGTTGGGTGACGCGACGCCGGCGGCAGCCGGTGCTGCTCCGGTTGCCGCTGGAGCTGGTGATCCGCAGGTGGCCCCGCTGGCCGGGAACATCTTCAAGGTACTGGTGCAGCCGGGTGAGCAGGTGGATGAGGGCGATATCGTCATGATTCTCGAAGCCATGAAGATGGAAACCGAGATTCGCGCCGTCAAGTCCGGGGTAGTCGGTTCGGTCAATATCAAGGTCGGCGATGCTGTATCGGTCGGTGATACCTTGCTGACCATCGGTTAAGGAGAGCCAAATGGACAAGCTTTCCCAGCTGTGGCACACGACCGGGCTGTACCATATGGCGCCCGGCCAGCTGCTCATGATCATTGTGTGCCTGCTTCTGATCTATCTGGCGATTCGCAAGGGCTTTGAGCCGCTGCTGCTTATTCCCATCGGTTTTGGTGGCGTTCTGGCCAACCTGCCGGTGGCGGGTATGGCGGAAGTCGGTGGTCTGCTGAGGATCATCTATGACGTCGGCATCCCAACCAGCGTGTTCCCGCTGCTCATCTTCATGGGTGTGGGGGCAATGACCGACTTCGGTCCCATGCTGGCCAACCCGCGTACGCTGCTGCTTGGGGCTGCAGCTCAGGTTGGTATCTTCGGTACCCTCCTGGGGGCGTTGGCATTGACCGCCTGGGGGATTCCCGGTTTTGAGTTCACGCTGCGCGAAGCTGCTTCCATCGCCATCATTGGTGGTGCGGATGGGCCTACGTCGATCTTCGTGACATCAAAGCTGGCTCCGGATCTGCTGGGACCGATTGCGGTTGCGGCCTATTCCTATATGGCATTGGTACCTCTGATTCAGCCACCGATTATGCGTGCGCTGACCACGGAGAAGGAGCGGGCCATCGTGATGACCCAGCTGCGGCCCGTGAGCAAGACCGAGAAGATTGTTTTCCCGTTGGTGCTGTTACTGCTCATCTCACTGCTGTTGCCTGATGCTGCTCCACTGGTCGGGATGTTCTGCTTCGGTAACCTGATGCGCGAAAGCGGTGTGGTCGAGCGTCTGGCTGATACCAGCCGCAATGCGTTGATCAACATCGTGACTCTGGGTCTGGGCCTGGCGGTGGGCTCCAAGTTGTCTGCAGAGTCCTTTCTGCAGCTGAAGACGCTGGGCATTCTGGTGTTGGGTATGGTTGCCTTCTGTATGGGGACGGCTGGAGGTGTGTTGATGGCCAAGCTGATGAACCGCTTCAGCAAGCATCAAATCAACCCACTGATCGGTTCTGCCGGCGTATCGGCGGTGCCAATGGCAGCGCGTGTTTCCAATAAGGTGGGTCTGGAGTCAAATCCG
>JASJKW010000077.1:0-2721 GCA_037621305.1 Pseudomonas sp. | reverse complement strand
CTGCTGCTCGGTACCGGTCTGGACTTCGTTACCGCCTTCTCGGCACTGACCGCATGCATGAACAACCTGGGGCCGGGGCTGGGTGATGTGGCCGCGCACTATGGCGATATGACGGCGACGGTCAAATGGATTCTCAGCTTCGCCATGCTGCTGGGCCGGCTGGAAGTCTTCACTCTGCTGGTATTGCTGACGCCGATGTTCTGGCGGCGCTGAGTCATTCTTCGTCGAGAAAGGCCAGGCCCACGCCCTCACCGGCAACAACACGCTGGATCACCATGCGCAGAACGGGCGCCTCGATCGGCATGTCCTGCACCTGGCCGGTCACCTCATCACCGACTGCCAGCGCTGCCAGGGCCGGATGCTCGATGAACACGCCGCCGTCCGACAGATCCTTGGTCTGGGCGGTCAGCGAACCGAAGGCAGGGTGGCTGATCTTGATCCGGCACTTCATCATCGTCCGTGGGTGTTGCCGTTGGTTACTCATGGCTTACATTCCTTGTCTTCGAGACTGTTTCAGTACCATTTCTTCTCGCCAGCGGGGCGCTTCTTGAAGCGCTTCATGGTCCACATGTATTGGCTGGGCCAGCGTCGCACATAACCTTCAATGGTCGCGCTCATGGCGGCTACCGCGACGTTCTCGTCGTCACTGTAAAGTGCCTCGGGCGCCCGCTCCACGATGACCTTGAAGCCACTGTGATCGGGCAGGCGTACGCAATGCAGGAAGACGCCATTGGCCGAGCCGCCCTTGAGCAGGCCGGGGACGAACTTGCTGGTCAATGCCTGAACACCGAAAAAGGGCACGAACAAGCCGCTTTTCAATGCCGGCTCCGGGTCCGCAGGGATACCCACAGCGCCGCCCCGACGCACCTCACGCATGACGCTGATGATGCCTTCACGGGTGGAGGCCGCTACCTTGTTGCCGAGCTGGGTGCGCTGCTTCTGCAGCAAGTCATCCACTGCTTTCTGTTTCGGCGGACGGTAGAAGATGATCGGCGAGCATTTCAGACAGTACCAGTGATTGAGTACTTCCCAGTTACCCAGGTGGCTGGTGATGCCGACCAGTCCCTTGCCCTCGGCCAACGCCTCATCCAACAGATGCTCGCCCTCCACTTCCTTGATCAGTGCCACGGTTTTCTGCGGGCTCCACATCCAGGCACAGGCACTTTCAGCAAAGCTGCGACCGATGTTGAGCAGGGTTTCACCGACCAGTTTTTCCCGCTCCACCTCCGACAATTCCGGCAGGCAGTGGGCGAAATTGATGCGCACCACCTCACGCGAACGGTTCGGCAATTTCCACATCAGCCAGCCGACAAACGCGCCGAGGCGCTGCGCCACGCCGAACGGCAGCAGCGAAAACAGCTTGAGAAAACCCACCACAAAAGCGCCCTTGAGCCTTTCCACTCACCACACTCCAGCATTTGAAAACGCCATTGTAGCCTGAGCGCCGGCATCATCCCAACGGCGACGGACAGCTCCACAGTTCCACCACTGGCTGCTGCGGGTTCGGTGCTCCCAGCCAATCAGCCATGGGCCGGCAACCCGTGTCGGTGCATAACTGATAATCGCCGGCCGCCGGGGCGCTGCTGCGCCCCAGTCGCAAGGGTTGCAGTGCGGGAAGTTGTGGCCGGTAGTGCCAGCTGCCACCGCTCAGTACCGCCCCCTCGGGTATCTCCATGCCTGCGCCACTGCCGCGCACTCTGGCCTCGCGCAGCAGCAAACCGTTGGCGGCGATCTGATAGTCCTCTTCCCAGCGTATCTTCTCAACGCTGTGGTTCCAGGCCAGAGTGAACTCGGCCAAGGGCAGCTGCGCCCAGATCGCGCCGGCCAGGCCGAGACACAGCGCATTCATGCCGAGGCAGTCAATGCGCGGCGCGCGCGCCACCCATGTTGCAATATGAAGAGAGCGCCCAGCGCAAAGCCCAGTTCATCACTGATCGGCAGTGCCAGGATCATCAACCCGCCGGCGACAAAACCCAGCAGCAGTTCCCACCATGTCAGGCGCTGCATGAAATACCCGGTGAAGACCATGCCCCACAGCCCGATCGCAAAGGCCGCCTTGAACAGCATGTATAGCGTCGCCGTCCAGTCACCGCCCTGCATCATCAGCGCCGGATTGTAGACCGCCATGAAGGGCACCACGAAACCGGCCACGGCAATACGTATGGCCCACATGCTGATCTTCAATCCACTGGCACGGGCGATCGGTGCTGCAGCAAAACACGCCAGCGCCACCGGCGGCGTCAGATCGGCCATGATGCCGAAATAGAATACGAACATATGTGAGACGATCAGTGGCACACCCAGATCCAGCAGCGCCGGGGCGGCAATAGAGCTGGTGATGATGTAGTTCGGGATGGTTGGGATCCCCATGCCCAAAACCAGACAGGTAAGCATGGTCAGCAGCAGCGACAGGAACAGACTGTCCTGGCCCACGGCGAGAATGTAACCGGCAAAGGTCGAGGCCACGCCAGTCAGCGACACTACGCCGATGATCACACCTACCAGCACACAGGCAATCCCCACCGGTATCGCGTGGCGCGCTCCTTCCACCAACGCATGCAGACAGATCAGCAAGGTATCGCGCCCGCCCGGGATGAACCAGCAGGCCCCCACCCCCCCGCCCAAGACCCCGCCGCACACCCCGCCACCCCGCCGCACGCCCCCGGCGCAGCCCCCGCCGAGGGCCACCCCGCCGCTGCCCCGGCCGGCGGTGGACGACCC
>JASJKW010000076.1:0-3356 GCA_037621305.1 Pseudomonas sp. | reverse complement strand
GTCGTAGCCCTTGATCTTGAACTGCCCCTGCTCTACTTCGAAGCCGCTGCAGTCCGGATTGTTGCCGCACACGTGCAGCTTGCGCTGCTCGTCAACCAGATCGCTGTCCATTGCGGTGGAGCAGATCGGGCACCGGCGCTTGGCTCGCAGAATGCGCGATTCACCTTCATCATCATCCGCTGCCACCTCGTTGCCAGGCACCAGATTCACCGTGGACTTGCAACGCTCCTTGGGCGGCAGAGCATAGCCCGAGCACCCTAGGAAAACACCAGTGGAGGCGGTGCGGATCATCATCGGGCGGCCGCATTCAACACAGGGAATATCCGTTGGTGTCGGCAAATTGCTGCGCATGCCCTGCCCCGGCTCCGCGGCACTGGCCGCCTTGAGCTTGAGGCTGAAGTCCGCGTAGAACTTGTCCAGCACCTGCTTCCATACCATTTCACCCTGAGCAACATCATCGAGCGATTCTTCCATGCGCGCGGTGAAGCTGTAATCCATCAGATTGGGAAAGCTTTCATTCAGCCGTTCAATGACGATATCGCCCATCTTTTCGGCATAGAAACGCCGATTGTTCAGCGCAACATAGCCACGCTCCTGGATGGTGGAGATGATCGACGCGTAGGTGGAAGGACGGCCGATACCGCGCTTCTCCAGCTCCTTGACCAGGCTCGCCTCGGAATAACGCGCCGGCGGCTTGGTAAAGTGCTGTTTGGGATCCAGCTTGACCAGCTCCAGGACATTGTCCACCTGCATGTCGGGCAGCACTTCGTCCTCGCCCCCCTTGCCCAGCGGCGGCAACACTTTGGTGAAGCCATCAAACTGCAGAATACGCCCACGCGCACGCAGCTCGAAATCGCCAGCCTGTACTGTGATGGTGGTCGACAGGTATTTGGCCGGCGGCATCTGACACGCCACAAACTGGCGCCAGATCAACTCATACAGACGCTCGGCGTCGCGCTCCATCCCCTTGAGTTCAGTGGACTTGAGCTTCGCATCGGAAGGACGAATCGCTTCGTGCGCTTCCTGGGCATTGGCTTTGCTGCCATAGACGTTGGGCGTTTCAGGCAGATACTGCGCGCCAAAGCTCTTCTCAATATATTCCCGCGCCATGTTGACCGCGTCGGCCGACAGAAAGGTCGAGTCGGTCCGCATGTAGGTGATATAGCCAGCTTCATACAATCGCTGGGCCATCATCATGGTCTTCTTCACGCTGAAGCCCAGGCGCGTACTTGCAGCCTGCTGCAGCGTGGAGGTAATGAAGGGTGCGCCTGGCTTGGTGCTGGTTGGCCGCGCATCACGCTTGACCACCTTGTAGCCGGCACCTTGCAGTTGCTCCAGCGCCTTGTCGGTCTGCTGCTTGTTCAGCGGCCGGAAGGTCTCGCCATTTTCCTTGACCACCTCAAAGCGCACGGACTCGCTTTTCGGGGTATTCAGGTTGGCATGAACTTCCCAGAACTCTTCTGGAATGAATGCACGGATCTCGCGCTCACGATCGACGATCAATTTGACCGCAACCGACTGCACGCGCCCGGCAGACAATCCACGGGCAACCTTCTGCCACAGCAGCGGTGACACCATGTAGCCCACGACGCGGTCCAGGAAGCGACGCGCCTGTTGCGCGTTGACCCGGTTCATGTCCAGCTCGCCCGGTTGGGCGAACGCTTCCTGAATGGCCTTCTTGGTAATCTCGTTGAACACCACACGGCGGTAGCGGCTATCGTCGCCACCAATGGATTCGCGCAGGTGCCAGGCGATGGCTTCCCCTTCGCGGTCCAAATCCGTTGCGAGATAGATGGTATCGGCTTCCTTGGCCAGACGACGCAGTTCGTCGATGACCTTTTCCTTGCCGGGCAGAATTTCGTAATGCGCCTTCCAATCGTTTTCGGGATCGACACCCATACGATTGACCAGCTGCATTCTGGCCTTGGTCTGTTTGTCGACTTCCGATGCAGAGGCAGCTTTGCGCGTCCCCTTGGGTTTGCTCTCGGTCTTGCTGCTGCCGCTGGTAGGCAGATCGCGGATGTGTCCGATACTCGACTTCACCACGAAGTCATTGCCAAGATACTTGTTGATCGTCTTGGCCTTGGCTGGTGACTCCACAATGACCAGTGCTTTTCCCATGGGTAACAATATTCCTCAATCAATCAAATCGGCCTGCGCCCAACGGGGCGAGGCGCCAACAGTGCCTGGCTAGGGCGCACAGGCTGTCTGGAGGGCCAGAGCCTACACGTCTTCGCTGATAAAGGTAAAGCGTGGAAGTGTTTTGCCATCCACGATCACCTCTTCAATGAACATCCCCAGCGGCCGCACCCAGAGGTCGAATTCGCCATACAGAGTACGATAGACCACCAGTAACTCTTCAGTTTCAGAATGCCGAGCCACGTCGATTACCTGATAGTCGCTTCCTTTATAGTGGCGGTAGCGGCCCGGTTTCAGTGTCATGTGTTTTTACCTCTGTGTCTGAGTACTGCCTGTAGGTGCGGGTAGCTTGTGGTGGCTGGCTGCCACACCATATCCATCAGCAACAACCCACCCGCACCACAAACCACCAACAAACCCCTACTTGCTCAAATACCGCATCCCCTCCTCAAGACCCGCCAGCGTCAGAGGATACATATGCTCCTCCATCAGGTCCTGAATGATGCGGGTCGAGGTGGTGTAGCCCCAGGCGTCTTTCGGGTAGGGGTTGATCCAGATCATCTTTGGATATTTCTCGCGCAGGCGCGTGATCCAGACATGGCCGGCCTCCTCGTTCCAGTGCTCCACGCTACCACCGGGCTGGGTGATCTCGTAGGGTGCCATGGCCGCATCGCCGACAACCACCACCTTATAGTCCGCACCGTACTTGTGCAGCACATCCATGGTCGATATACGCTCATTGGTACGGCGCATATTGTCCTTCCAGACTGATTCATAAATGCAGTTGTGGAAATAGAAGTACTCCAGGTGCTTGAACTCGGTACGGCAGGCCGAGAACAACTCCTCGCAGACCTTGATGTGCGCATCCATCGAGCCACCGATATCGAACAACAACAGCAACTTCACCGCGTTGCGCCGCTCCGGGCGCATCTGAATATTCAGCAGACCGCCATCACGTGCCGTGTGGTCGATGGTACCGTCGATATCCAGCTCTTCCGCCGCGCCGGTACGGGCAAACTTGCGCAGACGACGCAGGGCCACCTTGATGTTGCGTGTGCCCAGTTCGACCTGATCATCCAGATTCTTGTACTCGCGCTGCTCCCACACCTTGGCCGCACGGCCCTGACGTTTGCCGGCATCACCCACCCGAATACCCATGGGGTTATAACCGCCGGAACCAAAGGGACTGGTACCACCGGTGCCTATCCACTTGTTGC
>JASJKW010000075.1:0-2724 GCA_037621305.1 Pseudomonas sp. | reverse complement strand
CGGTGACGGTCATGGTCTCGGTGCCGTGGGTGATGAGGATGTGGTGGGCGGGACAGGCGGCGACCCTGGCGTGGATCAGCTCACGGTCGGCATCATTCAGTTCCAGACTGTCCTTTTTTATCAGCGGCTCGATGGCATAATTGAAACCTACTCGAGCCTGGTCCAGCAATTCGCCGGCCATGGACTCGCCGATCTGATACTCGCTCAGGGCATCGAAATACAGTTTGTCGATGGTACCGCCGGTGCTGAAGATCTGTACGAACATGACTTTCTCCCAGGATGATTGCCGCAAGTATGCCGTCTGACACCGCCGAACACAGCCCCGTCACTGCCCAGCCGGAAAAAATCTGGTGGGTGTACATGGTACGAGCCGAGAACGGCCATCTGTATACCGGCATCAGCCTCGACCCCGAGCGGCGATTGCAGGAGCATGTCAGCGGTAAACGCGGGGCGCGATTCTTCAATCGTAGCCCAGCCAGTGCGCTGGTGTGGCGCGAACGCTGTGTGGACAAGTCGGCGGCTCTGCGTCGCGAGCTGGCGGTGAAAGCGCTGCGCAAGGCAGCCAAGGAACGCTTGATTCTTCTGCAGTTGGCGCCAGCGCATGACGAGTGATAGGCGTCACCGATGATGCCTGATTGACGATGCAGGGGTGGCTGGCACAAGCTAAGCTGACCCTCATTGTTGATCGGAGATTGTCATGAGCGAACTGATTCTGCACCACTATCCCCAATCGCCTTTTGCCGAGAAAGCCCGCCTGATGCTCGGGCTCAAGGGGCTGTCCTGGCATTCGGTGCTGATCCCGCCGGTCATGCCCAAACCGGATTTGACGGCGCTCACGGGCGGCTATCGGCGTACGCCGGTATTGCAGGTTGGTGCGGATATCTATTGTGATACGGCCTTGATTGCCCGTCGACTGGAACGGGAGAAGGCGGTACCGGCGTTGTTCCCTGAAGGTCGCGAGGCGATTGCTGCGGCTTTGGCGCAATATGGGGATCAGGTGCTGTTCCATAGTTCCATCGCGATCAATTTTCAGCCCGAGGCGGTGGCGGAGCGGTTTGCCAATCTGCCCGAGGAGGCCATGAAGGGCTTTGTGCGGGACCGGCAGGCCTTGTTTGAAAAGGGCAACGTCAAACGGCCGCCGGCAGATGAGGCGCTGGCGCAATGGCCGGTGTTGATGAGCCGCCTGGAAACCCAGCTCGAGCGTGATGGTGAGTTTCTGCTCGGTGAAGAGCCGAGCATTGCCGATCTGGCCTGGTATCACCCACTGTGGTTCATGGCATCCAATGCGGTGGTGGCGGTGATGTTGGAGGACTATCCGATGATCCGCGCCTGGATGGCCCGCATCGCCGACATGGGTCATGGCGCCTCGATGAAGATGGAGGCGGCAGATGCTATCCGTATCGCCCACGACGCCACGCCGGAAACGCTGCCCGAGCACGGCTTTGTCAGTACTCAGGGGCTGGCGCTGGGTCAGGCCGTTACCGTCAGTGCGGTGGATTACGGCTGTGATCCGGTTGCCGGTACGCTGGTGCATGAGGTATCAGAGGAAATCGTCATTGCCCGTGAGGATGAGCGCGTCGGTTTGGTGCATGTGCATTTCCCGCGTATTGGCTTCCGGATAGATGCTGTCTGATGCCCACCAGCGAAACCATTATTTCGGTCAGTGGGCTGAACAAGACGTACGAGTCGGGCTTTCAGGCGTTGAAGACGGTTGATCTGGAGATTCGACGGGGCGAGATTCTCGCGCTGTTGGGCCCCAACGGCGCAGGCAAGACCACACTGATCAGCATCATCTGCGGCATCGTCAAACCAAGTGGCGGCAAGGTCACTGTAGATGGCTACGATATCGTCCGCGATTATCGCCAGGCGCGCAGTCTGATCGGTCTGGTGCCACAGGAGCTGACCAACAATCTGTTCGATACCGTCTGGGCGACCGTCAATCTCAGCCGTGGGCTGTTCGGCAAAGCGCCGAACCGGGCCTATCTGGAACAGGTGCTGCGTGATCTGTCGCTGTGGGACAAGCGCAACGAGAAGATGATGGCCCTGTCCGGCGGGATGAAGCGCCGGGTGTTGATTGCCAAGGCGCTGGCCCATGAACCGCAGATCCTGTTTCTGGACGAACCCACTGCCGGGGTCGATGTGGAGCTGCGTCGGGATATGTGGGAAATGGTGCGCACATTGCGCGACAAGGGCGTCACCATCATCCTGACTACGCACTACATCGAAGAAGCCGAGGAGATGGCTGACCGTATCGGTATCATCAACCGCGGCGAGCTGATGTTGGTGAAAGACAAGGCCGTCTTGATGCGCCAGCTGGGCAAGCGGCAGTTGATCATCCAGCTGCTGCAGCCACTGACGGCTCTGCCGGAGGCGGTACAGGGCAGGGCGGTGGAGTTGGCCGACGACGGCTGCACGCTGACGTACACCTTCGACGCGCAGGGCGAACAGACCGGGGTTGGCGATGTGTTGCGGGCACTGGCGCGTGAAGGTGTCGAGTTCAAGGATGTGAACTCCAGCCAGAGCTCATTGGAAGAGATTTTTGTCGGTCTGGTACATGACAGTAATCGCGACAGGGCGGAAACATGAATCTGCATGGCATGTGGGCGATCTATTATTCCGAGCTGTCGCGCATGTGGCGCACACTGTTTCAGAGCATTGCTTCGCCGGTGATTTCCACTTCGCTGTATTTCATCGTATTCGGTGCGGCGATCGGTGCGCGGATGG
>JASJKW010000074.1:0-13308 GCA_037621305.1 Pseudomonas sp. | reverse complement strand
GAAACGGTGAATAGTCTACGTACAGGCATGATCTGGCTGGTGACAGGGATGATGATGCTGGCCGGTGCAATGACGCAGGCCGAGGATAATCGTCAGCGTCTGGCACGCGACGGGGTGGTTATTGAGTTTGAGGCGCGGGCGCTGAGTTCTGACGGCGAGCTTCGTGAGGGCAGTCAGGCCGATCTGCGGTTTCATATCAGTGACGGCGTCAGCGGCCAACCGCTCAGTGGCATGAACCCAGGCGCCTGGGTAGATCAGGCGCAGGCGCTGGGTGGGCGCGATGGCCGGCAGATGGACTGCAAGGCGCGCATTGGCATCTATCTCAAGGGAGTGATGGGCGCCAGGCCGTTGCTGGACCTGAACGGCTACTTTCTGCTGGTGCTGAATAAAGACCCGAGTATCACGGTGATTGATCCGTCGATCTCGGTGGGCGGTATCACCAGCACCTTTGCCCGCATCCCGCTCAAACGAACGCCGATGGACTGGGTGATTGCGCGTAATGACAAGCGCCTGTATGTCTCCATGCCGGACGCTGGCGAAATAGCGGTGATTGATACAGATAGCTTCACGGTCACCGCCTACATTGCCGCAGGCAAGGAACCCATGCGTCTCGCCTTGCAGCCGGACGGTCGCTACTTGTGGGCCGGTGATGATGCCGGTGGTGTCAGCGTCATTGATACCCGCAGTCTGGCGCTGGTCGCCAGTTTTCCAGGAGGGGATGGGCACCATGAAATTGCCTTCAGTGATGATTCCCGGCATGCCTTTGTCAGTAATCGTGACAGCGGCAGCATCAGTGTTTTCGATGTTGCCGAGTTGCGCCATCTGCGTGATATAGCCACGGGTTCGCAGCCGTTGGCAGTCGCCTATTCACCGCTGTCCCAGGCGGTTTATGTGACCGAAGGCGAGACGGGTGCGATCAGTGTGATTGACGTACGGAGTCTGGAGGTGCGCAGCCGGATCGAGAGCCGCCCGGGTATCGGGCCAATGCAGTTCAGTGCTGATGGCCGTTTTGGCCTGGTGTTGAACACGCTGGAAGGCCTGGCGCTGGTGATTGATGCCAGCAGCGACCAGATCATTCACGAACTGGAGGTCACTCCCGAACCCTACCAGCTGATTTTCACCCGCTTCTACGCCTACGTGCGTGGACTGGCGTCATCCAAGGTGAGCATGATCAATCTGTCGTCACTGGGCGCGGGCAGCGAGCCCATTGTGCAGGGGTTTGATGCCGGTCCGGAGGCACCCAAGCGGGCGGGTGCATTGCCGCTGGCGGTCAGCATGGCACAGGCCCGTGAGGACAGTGCGATATTCGTTATCAATCCGGTGGACAACACTGCCTACTTCTACATGGAAGGCATGAACGCGCCGATGTCCGGCTACCAGAACCGCGGTCATGCCTCGCGGGCAGCACTGGTGGTCGATCGTAGTCTGCGCGAGATGGAACCGGGGGTGTTCTCCTCCAGAGTGACGCTGCCGGCGCCCGGTGAGTTTGACGTTGCCTTCCTGCTCAATCAACCGGAAATGACCCACTGCTTCAGTGTTTCAGTCAAGGCCGACCCTGCACTGGCCAAGGCGCGCAGTACTGCGCAGGTGCAATTTCTGCTGGAGGCGTCGACGGTGTCCATCGGAAGTCCGGTAATGGCCCGTTTTCGGGTGGTGCGCGGTGAGGGCGGTGAACCCTGGGTCGGGGTCAAGGACCTTCAGGTGCGCTACTTTCTGGCGCCATCGTCGCGCCCGCTGCTGGCGACGGCTCATGAGGTGGGCGAGGGCATCTACGAGGCGCCGCTGACATTGAACCAGTCCGGTGCCTGGTATCTGCACGTACGCTCGCCCTCATTGGAACTGGATGGTGTCGAACGCGCCTACACCAGCCTGCGCGTGGTGGGTGCCGGATTGCCTGCAAAATCGAGTTTTTGATTTATTTCATAAAAAAGAGGTATGCACAGATGAATACCCTGCATCGTAATATCTTCACCGGTGTGTTGGGGCTGGCGCTGGTAGCTGGCGCCTTGGCGCATGATGACCATTCACAGCATGCTGAGCAGAGCACGACCTCCAGCCAGGGGGAGGACAGTGTAGTGAGTTTCATCAACACGCCGTTGACCGATCAGCATGGCCAGAGCGTTCAGCTGGAAGAGGATCTGGTGAATGATCGGATTGTGGTCATGAGCTTCATCTATACCAGCTGCACTACGGTGTGCCCGCTGGTGTCCTCGATCATGGGTAAGGTGCAGCAGGAGTTGGGCGAGCGGGTCGGCGCCGAGGTACAGCTGATATCCATCACCGTCGATCCGCAGACCGATACCCCGGAGCGCCTGCTTGATTATTCCCGTCACTTCCAGAACGGCCCTGGCTGGAGCTGGCTGACGGGTACGCCTCAGGAGGTTACCGATACGCTCAAGGCGCTCGGCACCTGGAATGTGGACTATATCAATCATCCGCCCTTGATCATGGTCGGCAGTGGTGACAGTCGGGATTGGTCGCGCTACTACGGGTTCACTGACCCCCAGGTGTTACTGGCAAAGGTCGATGAGCTGGCCGGAGTACAACCATGAACGGGCGTCTGGCTGTGGCCCTGGGACTGGTTCTGGCCGCCGGCCCACTGCTCGCTCATGAAGGCCATCACCATCAGACAGCACCCGAAGCAGCCCCGGTAGCAGCACCGCCCTCGACCGGCACCCACGATGCTGCGACCTGGTTCACCGATACCCGGCTGCTGAACCAGGACGGTCAGGAGGTGAGTTTCTACAACGACGTGCTCAAGGACCGCGTGGTGCTGCTCAATGTGGTGTTCACCAGTTGCAGCGATGCCTGTCCGCTGATCACCCGTAAACTGCGGGAGGTACGTGACGCCATGGGCGACAGCGCCGAGGAGGTACATTTTGTCTCTTTGTCCAGTGATCCTCTCAACGATACACCGTCGGTGCTCAAGGACTTTGCCGCGAGGCATGGTGCAGACAGCGCAAACTGGACTTTTCTCACGGGAACCCAGGCCGACATGGATCTGGTGCTGAGCCGCCTCGGTCATCTGGTACCCAGCCCCGAGCAGCACTCGACCGAGCTGATCGTCGGTGATGTAGCCAACAAGCGCTGGGGCAGGATCCGCCCGGATGCTCCGGTCAGTGCCATTGCCGAACGTCTGCAATTACTGCTGCAGCCGTTGGCCGCGCGTTAGACGACCGGCATGCGCCGAGCCGCTGTCTGCGTCGCAGCTGCCCTGGTGTTGGCTCCGGGGCTGGCGGTGGCGCTCGAGCTGAGTCCGGAGGAAGTCTCCGGAAAGCGCATCTTCGCTGAGGGCATCAGTGGTTCCGGGAATGCGATCTACGCCCGAGTAGGCGCGGCTGGCACCAGCCTGCCGGCCGCTCTGTTACCGTGCGGGAGTTGCCACGGTGCTGATGGGCGCGGCCGACCGGAAGGTGGTGTGCGCCCACCGGATATCACCTGGCAGCGCCTCAGCGTGCCCTACGGTCAGCGTATCAACGGCCGCAGTTATCCAGCCTACGACGATGCAGCTCTGGCCAGGGCGGTAATCGAGGGTATTGATCCTGCCGGCAATCGGCTGGACCCGGCCATGCCGCGTTTTGTACTGTCGGTGACAGAACAGCGGGATCTTACTGCGTACCTCAAACGGCTGGCGGAAGATCGGGATCCGGGTGTGGAAACGGAGCGTCTGCGGCTTGGTACCCTGTTGCCGGTCAAGGGTCCTCAGGCCCGTCTGGGTCATACGGTAGAAGCAGTGCTGCGCGGTGGGTTGCAGCAGATCAATGCCGCAGGGGGGATTCATGGGCGGCAGCTGGAACTGCTGGTAGTCGATCCCGGCGCCGATGCGGCCAGCGCCTCGGCAGCGTTGCAGCGCTTGCTTGAACAGGAGCAGATATTTGCCTTGGTTGCACCGCTGCTACCGACTGTCGACGGTCGCTTCAGCGAGCTGCTGAAACGTAGCCGGGTACCGCTGATCGGGCCGCTGTCATTCCTGGGTGACCAAGAGCGCAATCCGCATGTGTTCGAGGTGTTGCCTGGCCTGCGTGAGCAGCTGCTGGCATTGGGGCGGTTTGCCAGCCAAGAACTGGAAACCGGCGAGGCGCTGATTTTGTACCAGGATAATAAGGCGTTTGCCAAGCTGGCTGCGCTATTGGCTGAGCAACTGGAGCGCCAAGGCTGGAGCAAGGTACGTCAGCAGGTCTATACCGGGCAGGCTGAATCCGTTGCAGGCAGTGCTGCTGATGCCTTGTTCTTCCTTGGCAACGAGACCGCGTTTGCCTTGTTGGGAGGGGCCTTGCAGGGCGCCAGCCGGCCGCCCAGCCTGTTGGCTGTATCCAGTCAGGTGGCCGGTAGTGTACTGCAGCTGCCCACCTCTTTTGCGGGGAAAGTATTTCTCGCTTATCCCTTCATACCTGCCGACTGGACTCAGGAGGGCACCACAGCACTGGCTCGAGTGCGCGAACAGGCAGGGTTGACCAGCGAGCATATGCTATTGCAAGTCAGCGCCTTCGCGACCATTCAGGTGTTGGCTGAGGGGCTGCGACGTGCGGGGCGGGATGCCAGCCGCCGTGGATTGGTCACGGGCTTGGAGAGTCTGCATGGTTTTCGTACCGGCCTGACCCCGGTGTTGGAGTATGGCCCCGGTCAACGGGTGGGAGCCGCCGGTGCGCACATTGTGCAGGTGGATATTGCCGCCCGACGCTTTAGTCCGGTCGGGGGGTACCTGCGTTTGCAACGGGACTGGTAGGAGGTTGTTATGGGGCTGCGTAAAAGGTTGCTCTGGCTTGTGTTGGTTGCCTGTACTGCCGGGGCCGGAGAGGTGGGTATTGCTGCGCGGGTCAATGATGTGGAAATAAGCAATTTCCGTCTGCAACGGTATTTCACTGAGTTTCTGGCAGCACATGGCCGAAACCTGGGGGCTATTCGTGATCCGCGAACTTACCAGCGCCTGCAGGGTGCTGCACTGGATGATCTGATCGACAAGGAGTTGCTCTGGCAGGAAGCTGAACGACAGGGAGTGCAGGTAGATGAGGCGGCGATGCGGGAGCACTTTGAGCAAATGCGCGGGGCATTCCGTAGCGCCGATGACTTCTCCCGTCGTCTGGAGCGGGCCGGGTTTGACGAGGTCAGTTATCTGGACTATCTACGACGAGAGCAGGTTTCCCGGCGTAGGTTGGAAAAATTGAGTAAGGTGTCGCCGGTGCGCCAGAATGATGTTCTGATGTTTCTGCAACAGAACCCATCGCTATCTTCAGGGTCTGAAGAGGAGATAGAAGGTGCTCGCCAGCTGTTGCAGAGTTCACGCCAGCCCGATGCCGCTCGTGCGGCGCTGGAGCGTTTGCGGAACGAGAGCCGGATCGAACGGGTGACGGGTGGTTTCTAGCGGCGGGCCTCACCCAGATGTGGGGGATACGCCGCAGTATGGGGATTGGTACATTGTGTTGATGGGGGCTGGATCGGAGGAGTTATAAAATATATAGATAAATCAATGGCTTGAGATAACTAGAAAAGCTGATCTTGTTGGCACGCTCCATGCACTTTCTTCTATGAGAGGCGTGCCCCAGGATTGGAACTTGGATTACCCATATACCGGGGGCACACCTTGCCGAACAAAGTGATGGTGGTCGAGGATGAACAGATTCTTGCGCAGAACCTGCAGGCCTACCTGGAGGTGAAACGCATGGAAGTGCGGCTTGCCCATGACGGCAGCAGCGCTATCGAACTGGCCAAACAGTTCGTGCCTGATCTGGTGGTACTCGACTTCCGCCTGCCGGATATGGAGGGGTTCCAAGTGTTCGATACCATTCGCCAGAGCATTGATTGTATCTTCGTGCTGATTACCGGGCATCCGACCAGCCAGGTGTACGACGGCGCGAAGCAACGGGGTATTCAACATATCCTGTTCAAACCTTTCCCACTGGCCGAGCTGGCGCGCACCTTGACCGAGCTGCTGGAAGAGCGGCAACCAGACAATGGTTTTGTCGAACGGCGCCGCACTCAGGCTGCGAGCTTTCCGCTGCGGATGTATGACGGCACCTGGGTGACTGTAGACCGGCGCAAGCCGCGCTCTGATGCCGCTAACGACGATGCGACAGACAACGATGCTACGTCGGTGAAAACCGACCCTCCCTGCGAGTAGTGACAAGGTCCGGCTGAACGGATTCGTTTATCTCCGTACGGTCTCCGTGTTCAGTGCAGAGCTGCCCCATGTGGGCGCAGGAGTGGTGCTTCATGGAAAGCCTGTCGGTGTCTATCGGGCAGATGGATGTACGCCCGGAGCTGGAAGAACCGCGTTTTACCCAGCAATATTTGCAAGCTGCAGGTGAGCGGGCGATTGCACAAGGCGAGAGCTTGCTGGTTGCCCTGAAGGCACTGAGCGGGCTGGATGAGACCGGTTTTGTTCGGTGCCTGGCTGCTACGCTGCATTACCCGGTACTGACCAGTGACGTCCTGTTCGCGTGCCAGCCCGACTTTCGAAGAGTCAGTCTGGCGCAGGCGCTCAAGCGTGAATTCCTCATATTGCATTTGCCGGATGGGACCGAGGTGGGCGTGTTCTCCGACCCCTTCGACTATACCCGTCTGGCCTGGATCGACGAATGCTTGCAGGGTGCACCTTTGTATTTGACGCACACTGCTGACCTGACCGGGTTTCTCGCGCGGCAGGAGGAGAGCTTCCACGCTTTTGACTCCCTGGGCACCGGCCATGATAACAATACCGAACCTGAGCCGCTGGAAACTCTGTCGCTGACGAGCATCAGTGAAGACTCGAGTGTGGTGGTCAAGCTGGTCAACTCGACTCTCTATGATGCTCTGAAGATGCATGCCAGCGATATCCATCTGGGGATGACCGGTAATGGTCTGGCGATCAAATACCGCATCGACGGTGTGCTCAACAATATCAGCCGGGTGCCGGGGAGTGAGGTTGCCGAGCAAGTGATCTCGCGGGTCAAGGTCATGGCCGAGCTGGATATCGGCGAGCGCCGGGTGCCGCAGGATGGGCGTTTCAAGATTGGCATTGCCGGTCGACAGATTGATTTTCGTGTCTCCATCATGCCGAGCATCTTCGGTGAAGATGCCGTGTTACGCGTGCTCGACAAACAGGATCTGGCCGATCAGAACCACGGGGTCAGGCTGGAATCGCTCGGGTTCGGGGAAGACACCTTGCGTTACCTGCGCCGACTGGCCGCTGAGCCCTACGGCATGGTCCTGGTCACTGGACCGACGGGCAGCGGCAAGACGACCACGCTCTACGCGATGATCACCGAGATCAATCAGGGAGTGGACAAGATCATCACCATCGAGGACCCGGTGGAGTATCAGTTGTCAGGGGTGCTGCAGATCCCGGTCAACGAAAAGAAGGGGTTGACCTTTGCCCGGGGTCTGCGCTCGATTCTGCGTCACGATCCAGACAAGATCATGGTGGGTGAAATACGTGACCCGGACACCGCGCAGATTGCCGTGCAATCGGCACTCACCGGCCACCTGGTGTTTACCACCATCCACGCCAATAACGTGTTCGATGTGATTGGTCGCTTCACTCAGATGGATGTGGATCCCTACAGCTTCGTCTCGGCGCTCAACGCCATCCTGGCGCAGCGATTGATACGCCTGGTCTGCCCCAGCTGTGCTGCGCCCCATCACCCCGACGATACCGAACTGCAGGACTCCGGATTGCGCCGTAACGATGTGTCTGGCTATGCCTTTGTCCAGGCAGTTGGCTGCGGGCGTTGCCGTGGCACGGGATACCGTGGGCGTACGGCGATTGCTGAGCTGCTGTACCTGGATGACGAATTGCGGCAGATGATCATCGAGCGCCAGCCAGTCGCTCGAATCAAGGCGGTGGCCTGTCAGCGCGGCCTGAAGCTGCTGCGCAGTTCCGCGTTGGATCTGGTCCACAGCGGCCGTACTACTCTAGAGGAGATCAACCGTGTCACTTTCGTGGTGTAAACGGTATGTCGCGGTGCTTGGTCTCAACCGGGTCGGGTTATGTCGCCGGGAGGGCCGTGAGGTCGAATGGCTGGGCAGCAGCGATTTCGACAGCGAACGGCAGCCCGCGTGGCGGGAGGCATTGGTGACCCTGGAGCGCCTGTTGCTGGAGCGCGCTATCCCCGGTGCTGACCTGCAGGTGCTGTTATCGAGCGCCTATACACGCGTGTTTCTTGTGCCCTGGCGTGAACAGATTGCCTCGCCAACGGAACTGCAGGCCTTTGCCCGAATGTGTTTTGACGATATCTACGGCGCTCAAGAGGAGGAGTGGTTGCTGCGCCTATCACCGGAACGTACGGGCATGCCACGTGTGGCCTCGGCCATGGCTCTGGGAATGGAAGCTGGCCTGCGGGCGCTGTCTGCAGCCTGCAGCCTGAAGCTGGTATCGGTGCAACCCTACCTGATGGCGGCGTTCAATCACTTCCGCACGCACCTGCCAGAGGATGATTTACTGTTTGTGCTGGCTGAACAGGGGCGCAGCAGTCTGCTGTTTAAGCATGAAGGACGCTGGGCGTCGGTGCGTACGGTGACCGGGGTGGATGGCGGCGACGCATTGTGTCGGCTGATTGATCGTGAGCGCGGGTTGCTACAGGCCAGTGGCGCTCCCGTACCAGCGGTCTATGTGCATACGCCCGGCTATGATGAACTGCCCGATTGCATGGGTGTTCGACTACAGACGCTCAGCTTGCCGCTGCCGAAGATGGCGCTGCGTGATGCGTTGTACGTCATGGCACAGGCGGTGAGCTGATATGCGCCCTTTGAATCTGGAGTTCGTCCAGCGCCGATATGCCAGCTCGCTTGGTTGGGGACTGCTCGGTCTGGGGCTGGCATTGCTGCTGGTCAGCCTGTTGGCGGGCATTGATTTCACACAGAGAACGGACCAGCTGCGCAGCAACCTTCAGCTGAATCTGGAGCTATCGCCGGAAGGCGTTGACGCCAGACCGACGTTGTCGGTCGCTGAGCTGCGTGAACAGGCGGCGGCGCTGGCGGAGATGCAGCGGGTCTCCGCGCAGATGCTGCGACCCTGGGAGCGTCTGTTTCACACTCTGGAGGCGCTGCCCCGCGATGATGTGGCGTTGCTCTCGCTGAACTGCAACGCGAGCAGCGGGAAGGTGCGTTTCAGCGCGGAAGCACGCGACTTCGAGTCGATGCTGGCGCTGCACCGGCAGCTGGAGGAAAGCCCCGACCTGAATGACGTATCGCTACTCAATCATGAGGTCGTCAGCCGGGAAGGTCAGCGCCCGGTGCTGTTTAACCTGCTGGCGGACTGGGAGGTGCGGGATGCGCGTTTCTAGGCTGGCTGTTCATGAAGTGCTGCAACCGCTTGGCTGGCCGGGCCTGGCTGGCCTGTTGTGTTTGCTGCTGGCACTGGGCTACGCGATGTTCGGTCTGTTGCCGTCCTGGCAGCAGCTGCAATCGCTGGAACAGCAGCTGCAGCTGGGGGCTGAGCGAGCGCAGCGGATTGCCGATGGGCTTGAGGCACCGGTTATCCGAATCGTGCAGCCTTTTGATGAACTTCATCGAACGCTGCCTGCGCAGCTCGAAGCAACCACGGCGATCGACCGGATCTACGTGCTGGCCGGGCAACAGAATATTGCTCTGGAAAGTGGTGAGTATTCCCTTGGCATTGATCCGAAGACGCGCCTGGCGCGTTATCAGATCATATTGCCGGTACGCGGCAGCTACCCTCAATTGCGGCGTTTCCTTCACTCCTTGCTTGGCGAGATGCCGGGGTTGGTGCTGGAAGATGTGGATGTGCAGCGCAAGAACATCTCCGACCGCGAACTCAATGGCCGCCTACGCATGACCTTGTATCTATCGAGGCGCTCATGAATACCCGCCGGCTGTTCTGGTTGGCCTTTCTCGGTGTTGCCGTTGTGTTGGCGGTGGTTCCCGAGCTGTTCTTTTCTGAATCCGAGGAAGCACTGCCGGGAGCACCGGTGCTGACATCGCAGGCCAATCAGGGTTCGCTGGCCGAGCTGCGTTCCGGAGAAATGCCAGCAGCGGCGGTATCTGCAGCAGGCATCCAGGTGGTGGTTCCCCATGCCGATCTGTTCGCCCCACACAATTGGTACGTCGCACCGCCGGCACTCACACCTCAGGCTCTCGCGCCCCGGGTGTCGTTGCCGCCACCGGCACCGATAGCACCGCCGCTGCCATTTCACTTCATCGGCAAGCTCGATAACAGTGGGGAGGTGCAGATATTCCTGCAGAACGGCGAACAGCTCTACACCGTGCGGGTTGGCGATGTGATTGACAATACTTACCGGGTAGAGGTCATCCAGCAGGCACTGATGACGCTGACGTACCTACCTTTGCATATTTCCCAGTCCCTTGCGGTAGGGAGTGAACTATGAAGATGACAGTCGGCTATCTGTTGTGCCTGTGTGCCGTGTTGTTGGCAGGTTGCGCCTCTACGCTGGCTCGGGATGAGGGCTTGGCGTTGATCGAGCAGGGGCATTACGAGGCGGGTTTGGGGCAGCTGGCAGAGGCGGCGCAGTCTGCGCCCCGCGATACTGCCACGCAGATGGCGCTGGTCAACTCGCGTACCCGAGTTGTGTCCATGCTGTTGGTCCAGGCTGATCGGCAGCGTGCCCAGGAGGACTTTGCCAATGCGCAGCTGGGTTACCAGCGGGTGCTGGGTATCGAGCCGGGCAATCTGCGCGCCAGCGAGGCGCTGCATCAGCTTGAACAGCGTCGGAATATCGATGAGATGCTGCGCCAGGGCCAGGCTGCACTACGCCGCGCCGATCTGCTTGGTGCCGAGAGACAGGTACGTGCGGTGCAGGCATTGGAGCCCGGTCATGTGGATGCTGCTGAACTGCAACGCAATATCGAACTGATCCGTAATCGTCAGGTGGTGCAGCACCCGCAATTGAAGTCGCGCCTGCAAAAGCCGGTGACGCTGGAGTTCCTCGATGCCAACCTGAAGGTCATCTTCGAGGCGTTGTCGCAGGCGGCGGGGATGAATTTCATCTTCGATAAGGATATCCGTCCGGATCTCAAGGCAACGCTCTTCGTTCGGCAGGTGAAGATCGAGGATGCAGTGGCGCTGTTGCTGCAGCAGAACCAGTTGCACCAGAAGGTGGTGAATGACAATACCATTTTCATCTATCCGGACGCGCCGCAGAAACTGAAGGATTATCAGGACCTGCTGATGCGCACCTTTTATCTCACCAATATCGATGCCAATACCGCCATGAGCATGGTCAAAACCATGCTCAAAACCCGTGATGTGTTCATCGATGAGCGTCTGAATACCCTGACCATGCGTGACACCGCTGACGTGGTGCGCATGGCTGAGAAACTGTTTCAGTCCCAGGATCAGTCCAGCCCTGAGGTGGTGCTGGAAGTGGAGGTGATGGAGGTGTCGCGCCAGCGCATTCTGGATCTCGGCCTGCAGTGGCCGAACACCTTCGGGCTGATCAACAGTGACGGTAGCGGCGTGGCCATCCTCAATCAGTTGAAGGGCATCAACTCCGGACGTATTACCATTTCGCCGTCGCCACAGCTGCGGATCAATGCCCAGGACAATATGGTGAATACCCTGGCCAGCCCGGTGATTCGCGTCAGCAACCGCGAGCAAGCGCGCATCCACATCGGTCAGCGGGTGCCGATAATCAGCGCCACTTCGATGCCGTCCACCCAGGGGCCGGTCATCACCGAAAGCATCACTTATCTGGATGTCGGCTTGAAGCTGGAGGTGCAGCCGACGGTACACCTGAACAATGAAGTGGCCATCAAGATTGCGCTGGAAGTCAGCAATGCGACGCCGCTGGCACCGACTCAGCAGGGCACCATTCCAGTGCAGGTCGACACGCGTAATGCCAGTACCAGCTTGCGCCTGCGCGACGGCGAGACGCAAATTCTCGCCGGGTTGGTGCGTAACGATAATCTGTCGACCGGCAACAAGATCCCCGGCCTGGGTGATATTCCAGGTGTTGGCCGATTGTTTGGCAGCAACAAGGATACCGTCGGGCAGTCCGAGCTGGTGCTGTCGATCACGCCGCGCGTGGTCCGCAACCTGCCGTACCAGAGCCCGGCGGATATGGAGTTTGCCAGCGGTACCGAGAGCCAGATGCGTGCACCCACATACGTGTTGCCTGCCCCCGTGTCGTTCGACCAGCCGCTTCTGGGTAGCCATACCTCGGAGGCGGCACCATGAACGGCAGGGCGCGGGGCTTCACGCTGATCGAGGTGATTATCACCCTGGCTATTATCGGCCTGCTGGCGAGTATTGCCGCGCCCCTCACCGAGACCGTGGTGCGCCGCGGCAAAGAGCAGGAGCTGAGAAGTGCTCTGTACCAGTTGCGCGATGCCATTGACGACTACAAGCGAGCAAGCGACGCGGGATACATCGAGAAGCAGATCACCGGTAACGGTTATCCGCCGGACCTGCAGGTACTGGTCGACGGTGTGCGCGATCTGCGCAGCGCGAAGGGTGCGCAGATCTACTTTCTGCGGCGGATTCCCCGTGACCCCTTCGCCGATATGCGGCTGACGCCGCTGGATAGTTGGGGGCTGCGCTCCTATGCCAGCAGCGCCGAGGCCCCACGTATGGGCGAAGACGTTTTTGATGTGTATTCAAACGCTCGCGGGCAGGGGCTCAACGGCGTCCCTTATAGGGAGTGGTGAACAATGACACGCAACCGCGGATTTACGTTGATCGAGCTGATGGTGGTAATGGCGATCATTGCGACCTTGATGACCATCGCCATGCCGCGTTACTTCTCCAGTCTGGAGAACTCCAGGGAGACCACCCTGCGGCAGAGTCTGTCGGTGATGCGCGAGGCGCTCGATCAGTATTACGGCGATACCGGTCGCTACCCCGACTCCATTGAACAACTGGTGGAGCAACGCTATCTGCGCAGCCTGCCGCTGGATCCGATCACCGAGCGCACTGATCAGTGGCTGACGATGCCTCCGCCGGATGGTATTGCCGGCGCTGTCGCCGATGTCAGAAGTGGCGCCGCCACGCAGGCCCGGGATGGGAGCTCATATGGGCAATGGTAACGCCACAAGGCGGGGACAGCGTGGTTTCACCTATCTGGGCGTACTCTTTCTGGTCGCTCTGATGGGTGGGGTGCTGGCCTCGGCCGGTCAGCTCTGGGCGGTTCAGGCGCAGCGTGAGCGTGAGCGTGAACTGCTCTGGGTCGGTAGCCAGTATGCGCAGGCGCTGCGCAGTTATTACCGCAGCTCACCCGGGGTCGCGCAGTACCCGGCGGCACTTGAAGACATGCTTGAGGACAATCGATTTCCATCACCGCAGCGACACCTGCGCCGCCTGTATCGCGATCCGGTAACCGGACACAGCGACTGGGGCATGGTCCGGTCAGCGGATGG
>JASJKW010000073.1:0-3527 GCA_037621305.1 Pseudomonas sp. | reverse complement strand
TCGTCAGCTTCAACCACGAAGAAAGGCGTATCGCCCAGCCGGGCAGAAATACCGAAGTTCTGCGGTACACCGCCGATCAGAAAGCCCGGCGCCATGCCGGCATCTTCGAGAATCCAGGCCAGCAGGCTGGAGGTGGTGGTCTTGCCGTGGGTGCCGGCGACGGCCAATACCCAGCGGTCCTGCAGCACATGGCGAGCCAGCCATTCGGGGCCGGAGACGTAGGGAATACCCTTGTCCAGCACGTATTCCACTGCCGGGTTACCGCGCGACAGGGCGTTGCCGATCACTACCATGTCCGGTGCAGGGTCCAGATGTACGGCGTCATATCCTTCCATCAACTGAATGCCCTGAGCTTCCAGCTGGGTACTCATGGGCGGATAGACGTTGGCGTCGGAGCCGCTGACCTGATGCCCGAGATCCCTCGCCAGCAAGGCCAGTGACCCCATGAACGTACCGCAAATACCGAGAATGTGCAGATGCATCGGCCAACCCTGTAGTCAAACTGTCAAGCCGCCGATACTAACATGGGCGGCCCCCTCTCCCCAGCCCTCGGCTCTGCCAGGCTGCTGGGAAGAAAGACAAACAGTACCCGACAGGCAATCATGCAAAACGGCGTCCATTCGGCTATCATGCGCGCCATTCTTTCGCCAACCATCGTTCTGCAGTCAATGACAGACCTCGTGCAACCGTTTCGGTAGTCGGTTGTCGTATCTGACATCAGCCCACACATCATGGAGTCAGCATGACCGTCAAAAATGCCTTTTATGCCCAATCAGGCGGAGTAACCGCAGTCATCAACGCCTCCGCAGCCGGGGTGATTGAAGCTGCGCGCCAGCATCCGGACCGCATCGGTAAAGTCTACGCTGGCCGCAATGGCATTATTGGCGCCCTGACCGAGGACCTGATCGATACCAGTCTCGAGTCAGCGGAAAACATCGCTGCCCTGCGCCATACGCCTTCCGGTGCTTTCGGCTCCTGCCGTTACAAGTTGAAAAGCCTGGAAGCCAACCGCGCTGAATACGAGCGTCTGATCGACGTATTCAAGGCCCACGATATCGGTTACTTCTTCTATAACGGCGGCGGCGATTCTGCAGATACCTGTCTGAAGATTTCCCAGCTGGCAGAAACCATGGGCTACCCGATCCAGGCCATTCACGTGCCGAAGACAGTCGACAACGATCTGCCGATCACTGATTGCAGCCCCGGTTTTGGTTCGGTCGCCAAGTATGTTGCTACGTCCATCCGCGAAGCGGGCTATGACGTGGCCTCCATGTCAGCCACGTCGACCAAGGTGTTCATCCTTGAGGTCATGGGCCGTCACGCTGGTTGGATCACCGCCGCCTGCGGCCTGGCCAGCGAAGCCGAAGGCGAGGCGCCGCACATCCTGCTGTTCCCGGAAATCGATTTCGACGAAGCCTCTTTCCTCGCTCGCGTTGACGAGTGCGTGAAGACCCACGGCTACTGCGTGATCGGAGTGTCCGAAGGCATCAAGAACGGCGAAGGCAAGTTCCTTTCCGAAACTGGCCTGACCGACGCCTTCGGCCACGCTCAGCTGGGCGGCGTTGCGCCGACCATTGCCAAACTGGTGCGTGACAAGCTCGGCCACAAGTATCACTGGGCGGTTGCCGACTACCTGCAGCGCGCTGCTCGCCACATCGCTTCCAAGGTCGACGTGGACCAGGCCTATGCCCTGGGTCAGGCCGCCGTGCGTATCGCGCTGGAAGGCAAGAACGCCATCATGCCGGCAATCCGCCGCCTGGAAGACGCGCCTTACCGCTGGGACATCATCGAAGCGCCGCTGAGTGAAGTGGCCAACGTCGAGAAGTTCATGCCGCGCGAGTTCATTACCGAAGATGGCTTCCACATCACCGACGCTTGCCGTGAGTACCTGTCGCCGCTGATCCAGGGCGAGGACACCCCGCCGTTCAAGAATGGTCTGCCTGATTATGTTCGCCTGCAGAACCTGCCAGTTGAGCGCAAACTGGCTCCGTTCAAGGTCTGACCTTACCCAGTCTGCCCGCCAACTCACTGACGGCGGGCAGACTGATGTACTGGACTAAGGTTTAGCTGGTTAAACCCTGCCCAAGCGCCTATAATCTCCGCCCATATTTTTCATGACGTCAGTTGCACAGACGTTCATCCCATTTCACAGTGTCCCGCATCAGGTAACCCATGAGCTACGACCAGATCCCCGCAGGCAAAGACGTCCCTAACGACATCTATGTCGCCATCGAAATCCCGGCCAACCATGCGCCCATCAAGTACGAGATCGACAAGGATAGCAACGCGCTGTTCGTCGACCGCTTCATGGCGACCCCGATGTTCTACCCGGCCAACTACGGTTTCATTCCGAACACCCTGGCCGACGATGGCGACCCTCTGGACGTGCTGGTAGTCACCCCTCACCCGGTTGCTCCAGGCGCAGTCATTCGCTGCCGTCCGGTCGGCGTGCTGCACATGACCGACGATGGCGGTGGCGATGCCAAACTGATTGCCGTCCCGCACGACAAATTGTCCGTGCTGTACAAGGACATCAAGGAACACACCGACCTGCCCGAACTGCTGATTCAGCAGATCCAGCATTTCTTTGAAAACTACAAAGATCTGGAAGCCGGCAAGTGGGTCAAGATCGACCGCTGGGGCAATGCTGACGAAGCCCGTGCGGAAATTGTAAAGGCAGTAAACGCTTACCAAAAATAAGTGTTTTGCCGAATAGGAGCCCGGCCACAAGCCGGGCTTTTTTATGCCTGTCGTTTGTGTTTCAGCTGACCTGGGTCTGCCGTCGGATTATCCGAAAGTTTAAGGTTACAACTGCGATTTTTTCTGGCAGGGTAGTCGACATGATTACACACCGGCTTGCCGCATGGCGGCTTGGTGCAGATCGATGTGATATCGGGAGAGACTGCCGGCGTGACCGCCGCAGCGCCGAAGGAGCAACCGCCCCGGAAACTCTCAGGCAAAAAGGACCGCTATCACCGGTAAACTCTGAAGAGTCGCCCGCATTCGTCAGCGAGCGCACCGAAGGAGCAAGCGGAAGCGCGTGAGCGCCCCGTGAAACTCTCAGGTCCAGGACAGAGGGGGCGCTCGCTGCGCATTGGTGCGCGTGGGCTCGAACCCTGACGTATCTGGAGCGACAACAATGAAAACAATCGCTGTCATTGGTGGCGGAATAACTGGTGTCACCACTGCCTATGCCCTGGCCAAACGCGGCTTCTCGGTCACCCTGTTCGAGAAACACCGCTACGCTGCCATGGAAACCTCCTTTGCCAACGGTGGCCAGCTATCCGCCTCCAACGCCGAGGTATGGAACCACTGGTCGACTATCGTCAAGGGCCTGAAATGGATGCTCAAGAGTGATGCACCCCTGCTGGTCAACCCGAAACCCAGCTGGCACAAGCTCTCCTGGTTCGCCGAGTTCATCGGCTCGATTCCCCACTATCGCAAGAACACTATTGAAACTGCCCGCCTGGCGATCGCTGCGCGTGAGCATCTTTTCTCCTGGGCCGAGGCGGAAGGCATCGACTTCG
>JASJKW010000072.1:0-2951 GCA_037621305.1 Pseudomonas sp. | reverse complement strand
CAACGAGCAGATCCGCCAACTGGATCTGCTTCAGGGCATGCGCGCCACCCTGCAGACCCAGGCGTCTGCCGAACCCATGCTGCGCATGCTCGACAAACTGGCCGCCCTTCCCGACCTGCCTCCCCTGCTGCAGACCGCCATGCGTCAGGTATTGACCCATGTGGCCACCCCTGAACACCTGAGCACCACCAGTGGGATCGCCCAGGCAATACGCCAGAGCGGTGTATTTCTGGAAGCCGGGCTGGGCCAGCTGAATCGCGCATTGCAGGCCGGTAATACGACACAATCTGCCCAGCCAGCAGCCGACCAGCCCTCGCAGAATTTTCTGCCACCCCTGGCACGCCTGTTGCCGCTGTTATCCAGTCTGGCAACGCCACCGGGTACCGAGCCGCTGCCCGGCGCGGACTTCAAGGCCAGCTTGCTGACGCTGCTGATCACTCTGCAGCAGCATCTGCCACCCGACGCCAACAAAGCCCTGACCTTGCCGCCCGGCCCATGGCAGGCGGCGCTGACGGTGAAACCCGGTTTATTCCCTCTGCCTCCGCGCGCACTGCAGGCGCTGACCGACACCCCTGATCTGGGCAGCCTGCTGCGCCTGACCGCCGCCTTGCTGTCACGCATCCAGCACCATCAGTTTCAAAGTCTTGGTCAGACCCAGACCTTTGCCGATGGCAGTACACAAACGGTCTGGCAGCTGGAAATCCCCCTGCGCGATGGCCAGCAGTTCAGCCAGGTACAGATGCGTATTCAGCGCGACAGCAACGCGCCGGATGAGCGCCAGACTGAACAGGCACCTCAATGGGAAATACGCCTGGCCTTCAACCTGGAACAACTGGGGCCCATGCAGGCCATCGCCCGACTGTACAAAGGCCGTGTCAGCAGCGAATTCTGGGCCGAGCAGGCCGACACCCTGCAGCGCATCAGCCATCAAATGGACCGATTGCGTGATCGACTGCTGACCAGAGGATTGGATGTTGGCGAGCTGAGCTGCCATCGAGGCAGCCCACCGGAGCCGCGGCAGGCGGTACAGCAACGCTGGATAGACGAGGTAACCTGATGAGTACACACCGAGAAGCCATCGCCCTGCTCTACGATGGCGGCGAGCAGGCGCCCACTGTAACGGCCAAAGGCGAAGGTGAACTGGCTGAACAGATCATTCAGCTGGCAATGGACTATGAAGTGCCCATCTATGAGAACGCCGATCTGGCGAGCATGCTGACGCGCATGGAGTTGGGCGATCAGATTCCCGAGGCGCTGTACCGCACCATTGCCGAAATCATTGCCTTTGCCTGGCATCTGCAGGGCAAAACGCCAGAAGGGTTTGTAGCGCCGGACGAGTAGTTCAGGATCAGCTCTTCGAGGCGTGCAGCTTCAGCATCAACTCCGCTTCGCTGCGCGTCAGCCCACAGGACTGCATGAGGTCATCCAGACTGGCACCCATGCCGACCAGGCGGCTGGCCTGATTGTAGGGCATGGTCTGCACGTCCTGTTGCTCAAAGCGTTGCTGCTTGTTTTCCAGCTGGGATATCTTGCTGCGCAGGGTAACCAGTTCTTCGCCCATGCGAATATGGCTCTGCTGATACTCCGCCAGATTCTGCGTGAGCTTACCCAGGCGGGCATCATTGCGTGCGTCCTGCTCGATCTGTTGTCTGCCCAGCCGGCGAATAGCCAGAACCGTCCCCACCAGCGCGGCAACCAGCAGCCCCAGAAACAAGCCCGACAACAGAAGCAGCGTGCGCTCATCCATACGGATCAGATGTCCTGCAGCTCGGCCCACTCATCTTCGGTCATCATCTTTTCCAGATCGACCAGGATGAGTAGTTCGTCGTTCTTGTTGCTGACGCCCTGGATGAACTTGGCCGATTCGTCGGTACCGACATTCGGCGCGGTCTCGATTTCCGACTGACGCAAATAGACCACTTCAGCCACGCTATCGACCAGGATGCCGACCACCTGCCGATCAGCCTCGATGATGACGATGCGCGTCTGATCAGTGACCGGCGCCGGAACCAGTCCGAAGCGCTGGCGGGTGTCGATGACAGTAACCACATTGCCACGCAGATTGATGATCCCCAGCACATAGGATGGCGCACCGGGCACCGGCGCAATCTCGGAATGGCGCAGCACTTCCTGCACCTGCATCACATTGATGCCGTAGGTTTCGTTATCCAGACGGAAGGTAACCCACTGCAGGATCGGGTCGTCGGCGTGCTGTGCGGTGTTGGCTTTCATCTTGTTACTCTCGACCTCAATGATTCCCTGCCAGGCTCTGCGGCGCGACCAGGGAGATAATGTATTTCATCCTAAACGTGCACTGGCATGTTTGCCAGCAGTGATCAGCTCGGCAAGCGCTTCAACATCCAGCAATGCACACATCTGATCAATCACGGTACCGGCGAGCCAGGGTCGCTTGCCCTGACCGGACCGCCACTTCACCTGTTCCGGGTCCAGCTTGATCGACTGACTGACACC
Organism: Pseudomonas sp.; assembly: GCA_037621305.1. Taxonomy (GTDB): domain Bacteria; phylum Pseudomonadota; class Gammaproteobacteria; order Pseudomonadales; family Pseudomonadaceae; genus Halopseudomonas. The sequence continues at coordinate 479 of JASJKW010000072.1, read as the reverse complement.
GTGCACTGCCATGCCCCATTCATGCCCCTGCACGGAAATAACGAAGCGCAGGTTATCGCGCAGCTCCGGGGTGTAACGTTCGGGCATGATCCAGCGAGCGGTATCCAGGACCTTCAGGTTACCCACCGGGGTCGGCAGAATGCCGAGAAACCAGTCCGGCTGACCGAACAGCGGCGTGATCGGGCCGTCCAGCGAATGGATGCTGCCCAGCGACACCAGCGGCACAGCCAGGGTCAGACCGCCGACATCGAACAGCAGAGCCTCGAAGGGAGCTTCACGCCAGGCGGCAATGGGTGCTGCTTCCGGCTCAACCTGTTCAGGCTGCGGATCGGGGAAACTGTACAACACAGCCTCATGCACTTCAGCCGCAACCGGCTCGGGCACCCGTTCGGGCTCCAGCTCAGGGGCCACCGGCAACGCCTGCGTCTGCTCGGCCAGCGCCAGCTCCGCGGCGGCGTCCTGCAACAGGGCATCCAGAT
>JASJKW010000071.1:0-3925 GCA_037621305.1 Pseudomonas sp. | reverse complement strand
GCTGCATATCCATATCCACATTGAGCGCCAGACCGTGGAATGAGCAACCCCGGCGCACACGCAATCCCAGTGAAGCAATCTTCGCATTGTCCACATAGACGCCGGGCGCATCCGCCTTCGGCGCAGCTGTCACGCCATAGCTTGCCAACACATCAACCAGGCTCTGCTCCATGACAGTGACCAGCTCGCGAACGCCCAATCCCAGACGACGCAGATCCAGCATCAGATAACCGACCAGCTGGCCGGGGCCGTGATAGGTCACCTGCCCGCCGCGCTCGGCCTGCACCACCGGAATATCGCCCGGCGCCAACAAGTGCTCGGCCTTGCCGGCCTGCCCTTGCGTGAACACCGGGGGATGTTGCAGCAGCCAGATCTCATCAGGCGTGTCGGCATCCCGCTCAGCCGTCAGCGTGCGCATGGCATCCAGTGTGGGCTGGTACTCAGCCAGCCCCAACCGCCTGACAATCAGCTCCGGCATCACAACACCATATGCACGTGGCCAGTAGCCTTGAGGTCGTCATGCAACTGTTTCAGCTGCTCCTCACCAGTGGCATTCATGACCAGTCGCAGGGACTGGAAACGACCATTCTTGCTGTCCTGGACCACCAGCTTATCAGCGTCAAGCGCGGCATCGTGCAGCCTGACCACAGCCAATACCTGGTCGACAATGCCATCACCGGCACTGCAGATGATCTTGATCGGATACTGACAGGGAAATTCGATCTTCGGCATCTCAGGTGTCTTATCGCTCATGATGATTGCCTCCGACTCAGTTGAACAGGCCGTAGAAGAACAGACGGATGCTGTCCCACAAACGACCGAACAGACCGGCTTGTTCGACATCAGCCAAGGCCACCAGCGGTGCAGTGTGAACGACGTCTTCGCCCAGCTTGACTTCCACCTGACCCAGTACATCGCCGGCGGTGATGGGTGCCTTGATGACCGGATTCAGCGTGACAGCGGCTTCCAGCTTGTCGGTCTGGCCCTTAGGCAAGGTCAATACCAGCCCTTCCGCCAGTCCCGCGTCCACTTGGTCGTCCTGCCCGGCCCAGACACGTGCCGAGGATACTACCTGGCCCGGCTGGTAGAAGGTGCGAGTCTCGAAGAAACGGAAGCCCCAGGTCAGCAGCTTCTGCGTTTCGGAGGCGCGCGCCTGCTCACTGGCGGTACCCATGACCACAGTGATCAATCGCATACCATCACGCTCAGCCGACGCCACCAGGCAATAACCGGCTTCGTCGGTATGTCCGGTCTTCAGACCGTCCACGGACTTGTCGCGCCACAGCATGAGGTTGCGGTTGGGCTGGCGGATATCGTTCCAGACGTACTCCTTTTCCTTGTACAGCTTGTAGTGCTCCGGATCATCATTGATGATCGCCTTGGCCATGATGGCCATATCCCTGGCGCTGGACAGATGGCCTTCGGCAGGCAGTCCGGACGCATTCTCGAAGTGGCTGTTGACCATGCCCAGACGCTTGGCATGGCTGTTCATCAGGTCGGCAAAGGACTCTTCGCTACCGGCAATGTGCTCGGCCATGGCAACACTGGCATCGTTACCCGATTGAATGATGATGCCGCGTAGCAGATCGATCACCGGTACCTGGTTGCCCACCTCGATGAACATCTTCGAGCCACCCATGCGCCAGGCTTTCTCACTGACCAGTACCAGATCATCTTCCTTCAACTGCCCGCGCAGTATCTCCATGCTGGCGATGTAGCTGGTCATCATCTTGGTCAGACTGGCCGGCGGCAGCGGCTCGTCAGGATTGTGCTCGACCAGCACTTTGCCGCTGTTGGCATCGATCAGCAGGTAGCTGGACGCCGCCAATGTAGGCGCTGGCGGCATCAAGGGTGCACTGGCCTGAGGTTGCGGTTGGGGCTGCGGCGTCTGAGCCATGGCCAAGGGAGCAAATAACGCAGCGCTGGAAATAAGCAGGGTGTGGATCAGGTTTTTAAACATGGTGCTCACTGTCTTGATATGTGTATATGGAACGCAAGGATTTGGAACTCAGTTGGCGCTGACCAGAGACGGATTGCCGAGATTGGCCAGACGCAATGTTTCCATCAATTTCTCAGCTTCGTCATGACTCTCCACCGGGCCGAGTCGCACTCGATGCAGCGTGTTTGAATCCAGCTGTACCGGGCTGACAAATACCGGCGCACTGACCATGCTCTGCAACTGACGGCGCAACTGCTCCGCCGCCTGCGTGGACGCAAAAGCGCCGACCTGCAGATACAGCCCACCCTCTGCGACAGGTGCCGGACTGGCAACGGCCGCTGTCGGCGGTGTTTGTGGCTGTGCTTTCACCAGATAACCCGGATTGTTCTGCTGTTGCCAGACTACCGGATCGATCCCTTCCACTTTTACCCGCGCCACACCTTTCTCGGCAAAACCCAGTTTGACGGCGCCGGCATAGGACAGATCGATGATGCGATCGGAGTGAAATGGCCCACGATCGTTTACCCGCACTATGATGCTGCGCTGATTGTCCAGATTGGTCACCCGCACATAGGTCGGCAGCGGCAAGGTCTTGTGCGCTGCGGTCATACCGTACAGGTCGTAGGATTCGCCGTTAGCCGTCAGCTGATCATGGAATTTGGTGCCGTACCAGGACGCCAGTCCCGTTGCCTGATAGTTACGACCATCCTGCATCGGGTTGTAATTGCGGCCCAGGACCCGGTAGGGCGCCGCTTTATACGCTCCGGTATGAGGAACCGGTATCGCATCGGGAATCTGCGACACATCCTGAAAATAATCAGGTGCACCATCCTGCGTCGGACGCGGTTTGCTCGCCGTGGTTTCCACCCCCTGCTTGACCGGAGACGAAGAACAGGCGGTCAGCAATGCCAACAGCAGGCAGACTGCTGCAGTGCCCCAACTGTTGCGCAATCGCGTGCTCATTGATCCCTCGCTTCTCTTATCAAATCGGCCAGCTGATGCACGACCATAGCGTACATGACGCTTCGATTGTAGCGGGTAATGACATGCAGGTTATGCAGGCCCAGCCAGTACTGTTTATGGTCACCGGCGTCGAATTCGAAGGCCATCACCTCGGTAGCCTCATCCAACTCTTCTTTCGGCGTCCACCCCAGCTTTTTAAGCTCGGCGACACTGATCTTGGCTTCAAGGCCGCGGTCCAGGGTGAAGCCCTTGCTGTAGGCATCGCCCGACACATCAGCAGCAACCGCCACGCCAGCACCATGCTGCCATTTGTGTTCGGCGAAATAGTTGGCCGCGCTGCCGATCGCATCGACGGGGTTGTTCCAGATATCGGTCACGCCATCTTCGTCAAAGTCGACGGCAAAAGCCTGGTAGCTGCTCGGAATGAACTGCGGATAACCCATGGCACCGGCATAGGAGCCAGTCAATTCCAACGGATCAACCTGCTGTTCACGGGTCAGCACCAGAAACGACTTGAGCTGGCCGCGGAAGAAATCGGCGCGCGGCGGATAATCGAAGCCCAGCGTGGTCAGCGCATCGATAACCCGATGACTGCCCTTGTTACCGCCGTAAAAGGTTTCCACGCCAATAATCGCCAGGATCACTTCCGGCTCGACCCCATAGACCTCTTCAGCCTTGGCCAGCGCCTCGGCATGCTTGTTCCAGAACGCCACGCCATCCGTCACGCGCTTGTCGGTGATGAATATCTTGCGGTACTCATGCCAGGGGCGCACCCGCTCGGCAGGTCGGGCGATGGCCTCGAGAATGGATTCCTTGCGCTCGGCCTGCGCCAACAGCCGACGCACATGCTCGGGGTTGAAGCCGTACTCGCTGCGCATTTCCTCAACAAAAGGGTCTACTGCCGGATGGTCGGCAGTGTAAGGCCCGGCCGCCATCAGCACAGGGCTGAACCCAGCAACCAGCAGAGTACCCAGCGCATTGCTGCGCAACCAGCCTGAAACGCGATCAATCATGAGCAATCCC
>JASJKW010000070.1:0-7111 GCA_037621305.1 Pseudomonas sp. | reverse complement strand
CACCCTCGTCACGCAATGAGCGGACGACCATCTCAGCGCCGGATAAAAGTTCCACTTTTGAATCACCTCTAGCATGCCGTTCACTCCAAGCGAGCGGCAGGATACCTGTTTACTGCTCGGCAGTGCATTGGCAACGGTGGTTGCCATGCAAAGCTTGACTGCGTGCAATGGAGACGCAATCCAGCAGATAGCCGGAAAGGTCTCACCCAGCGCGAGGTAGCGCGTGCGGGGCCAGGCCAGGAGAAAGCGGGTTATCGCCTCCTGGATTGAGCAACAAAGCCTACTGCTTCGGATGCCGAGTAGGCCCGAACGACAGCACACTTATGAGAACCTCGAATTGTTTACACTCAGCGGCAACAAGTCAAGTCAAGTTGAACAAAAGCCAACCGCATACGCATCTTTACGGTTGCCATGTACCGCTTGCCCGATGATTGGCTATAGTAGCCGAGCCGGCCAACTGGCTGGATGCACAAAACAAGGAAGAAGATCGCATGCAGAAATCACTGATCGTTGTGCTGGCACTGGGCGTGCTGAGCACAGGCGCACTGGCGCAACAGATGTATCAATGGACTGATGAGCGCGGAGTGACGCAATACGGGCAGCTGCCACCCACAGGCAGTCATTATCGACAGATCACCGTTCAACCCTCACCGCCGCCTGGTGGCCAGCTGCGTGCGCCCGCCCCCTTGCCACTGACAGCGGACACCAGTGGCGCCGACGCGGCAGCCGAACGACGTCAGCAACAGCGCGCCGAAGCCGCACAGCGTGGCGCTGCCTGTGAAAAGATCCGCAACAATCTCGACACGCTGCTCAATAATCCGCGTTTGAGCCGCACCACCGCAGCTGGCGAAATCGAGCGCATCGGCGAAGACGAGCGCCAGCTGATGATCAGCAAGGCGCAGGACAATCTGCGGGAAAACTGCCGAAATCAGCCCTGACCCGCCAGCACCCCCGCCAACCTGTCAATGCGTCCGAGTATTGACAGAAGCTCATGCCGCCGGCGTCCCAGAGGAGCAAAGGATTCTTCCGCCATCGGCTGGATATTGCAGCCAGGCGGCATGCTCCCGCCTGCTTCGATGATAGCCGCCATGCGCGGAATGAAGACCCACTGCAACCATTGCTCGAAATCCAGCGTATCCAGGCAGAAAGGCTCCTGACTGGACAAGTCTGCAGTCGATGGCGGCTGAGGAGACCACAATCCCAAGGCGCGCAGCTCGCGCTCGAGCTCCAGCAGGACATCGGCCAATGCATGCCATTGCTGCACTACAATGCCACCTTGGCGCGCTGACGCGCCTGCGCAGCGCCGGCCGCATCACCTTGCCGCTCACGTGCATCCGCCACCAACCCCCACAAACCAGCCTGGAGCGTGGGTCGACCAGCGGCATAGGATAGCCCGCGGCGCGCCAGCTGCTCGGCTTGCGCCGCATCACCTTGGTCGAGTCGTACCTGTGCCAAACGGTAGAGCACCTGGGGCTCGCGCGGCGCGATACGCAGCGCCCGCTCCAGACTGGCAGATGCACTGTTCAGGTCGCCGCGGCCCTCATGCTGACGGGCCGAGGTCAGCAGCGCCAATACCGGACCATCCAGCTGCTCATCCTGCTGCAAACTGCCTCTTGAAGAAGAAGCGCTGCCCGATGGCTGACTGCTGACCGGCGCACTGTCCAGCGGATAGGACTCGATGGCACTGGAGCCCCCACCTTCGTCAGGAACCAGCACCACCACACCACCTTCATCGCGCGGTGACGTTTGTGGTGTCTGCGGCGTAGGCGCCGACATTCCCGCGCCCGACTGCATATCCTCATTGGACACCGGGCGCCCTGAATCCGTCACGGGGATGGAGCCTCCCGATCCAGCACAACCTGCCAGTACCATGATGCAGCCAGCCAGCAGGCCAATTCGCTTAATATCCATCGCCTTGTTCCTCATCTTCATTGCAGCCATCCGCGGATGACATCCATCACCCGACCAGCACCTTCCTTCACCGGCCCAGTGTCAATCAGCGGTCTGCAACCCGGTCCCGGCAACGGCTCATAGCCGGCGCGGAATGGCATCTGCACCGTATCCGGACAACTCTGGTCACTGCCCTCACCCGTCAGTCGATTAACCCAGGCATACACAATGTCGCCGGGCGGCACGTCAGACAGGCTGATTGGATGCGCCTCGGCCATAAAGGCACTCCACACCTGCAATGCACCCGTAGCACCGGTCAGACGTGTCTGCCCATTATCATCACGGCCCAGCCAGGTCACCGCCAACAGATCATCAGAGAAGCCGGCAAACCAACTGTCGCGTAGATCATTGGTGGTACCTGTCTTGCCCGCCAATCTGATACTCGACGGTACCTGATTATAGGCCGAGCGTCCGGTTCCTTCCGCCATGACGCGAGACAACCCTTCCTGCATGAGGAAGATGGTCGCCGAGTCGAAGCGCTGCTGAACTTTGAAGGGATAGCGGCTCAGCTGCTCGCCCTCTGCCGTCAGCACGTTGCGAATCGACCGCAATGGGGTATTGAAACCGCCACTGGCAATGGTCTGATACATATCCGTCACCTGCATGGGCGTCATCGCTCCGGAACCCAGCAACATGGCGGGATAGGCCGGCCAGCCGTGGCGTACGCCCATGCGCTCGACGGTTTCCAGCACCTTGTCGACACCCACGTCCATCCCCAGGCGCACAGTCGCCTGGTTGTACGAGCGGGCCAGCGCCTCGTGCAGCGGCACTATGCCGTGACTCACACGACTGTAGTTCTGCGGCGACCAGGTTTTGCCCTGCTCCGCCGGCAGCGTGATCGGCGAGTCATCCACCGGTGTGATCAGCGAGTAGGTCTGCGGCTGTTCCAATGCCGTCAGATACACCGCCGGCTTGATCAGCGAGCCGATTGGCCGCGCCGCATCGAGGGCTCGATTGAAGCCCGAGAAGCGCGGATTGCGACCACCGACCAGCGCCAACACCTCACCCGTCTGGGCACCAGTCACCACCATCGCCGCTTCCATTTCCTTGCCGGCTCGCTCACCGAGACGCTTGAATGAAGCGGCCACGGCCTTCTCGGCCTTCAGTTGCAGCAGCGGGTCAAAACTGGTGAAAATCCGCAGACCCTCACTGGTCAGGTCCTCGTCCTGATAGTCCTCACGCAGTTGGCGCTTGATGAGGTCCATGAACGCCGGGTAACTGGTATCGGCCATACTGCCGCGGACGGTGACATCCAAGGGTTTATTGATCGCCAGACGCGCCTGCTCATCACTGATGACACCCTGCTCCTCGAGCATCTGGATGACCAGATCACGGCGTTTCTTGGCTCGCTCCGTCTGACGGCGCGGGTTATACAACGAGGGTCCCTTGACCATACCGACCAGCAGCGCCACCTGATGCAGCTCCAGTTCATGCAGCGGCTGGGCGAAATAGTACTGACTGGCCAGACCGAAACCGTGTACCGCGCGCTGTCCATCCTGCCCGAGGAACACTTCATTCAGGTAAGCCTCGAGAATGGCTTCCTTGGAGTAATGCAATTCTAGCAATACTGCCATCATCGCCTCGGTACCCTTGCGGATGAGGCTGCGCTCGCTGCTCAGATAGAAGTTCTTTACCAGCTGCTGGGTCAACGTGCTGCCGCCTTGCACCACGCCACCCGCAGTGACGTTGACATAGGCGGCGCGGGCAATGCCTTTGGGCGACACGCCAAAATGCTGGAAGTATTCCCGGTCCTCAACCGCCACCAATGCCTCCACCAGATACGGAGGAGCCTGGTCCAGCCGGATAAGAATCCGATCTTCATTATGCGCAGGGTAAATACCGCCAATCATCAGTGGCTCAAGGCGGGCCATGACCACTTCGCCGCTGCCTGACAACCCGGCAACCTGCTGACCATTGAAGCGCACGCTGAGTCGCTGTGCCGGCTCGGTGCCCTCAAAGGACTGGAAACCGCGGGTGTATACGTCCACCCGACCGCCAGCGACGGACATCTGCCCCGGCTGATTGATTGCCGAAACCGATCGATACCCCAGCGCCGACAGCTCGGTCACAAAGTCATCACGATTGAGTTTCTGGCCAGCATACAGCTCCAGCGGCCGGGCAAATACCTTGGCCGGCACGGCCCAACGTTTGCCGGAGAATTTCTCCTGAACCACGGCATCCAGGTAGATTGCCAGACCGGCAAACAAGACCAGCCCGACCAGGGCCAGTTTCCATAGCAGGCCTGACCAGCGCCTCCAGAAGCCGACCTTGCGGGCGGTCCGTTTACTGCGTTTTCTACCCATAATTCCTTGATCACTCCACGTCTCGGGAGGCCGCGCCCGCACCTGCGGACGTCGGCGATGGTTGGCCTCGCTGCCACCAACCCTCATAATGCCCACATTGCCAAGCCACTACAGGATCCAACGTGAGCCAGACACTGCTGACCGCCCTGCAAGACCCGGCGTTATACGACCATCCGGTTACCGGTTTCACGCTGATGGAAACCCATATTTCCTGGGTAATTCTCACCGGCGACTTTGTCTACAAGATCAAGAAGCCGGTCAATTTCGGCTTTCTCGATTATTCCACGCTCGAACAACGGGCGCACTTCTGTGCTGAAGAGGTGCGCCTGAACCGCCGCCTCGCCCCCGAGCTTTACCTGGGCGTTATCGCCATCCACGGCAGCGAAACAGAGCCCAACCTGCGCGGCGATGGTCCGGCCATCGAATACATGGTCAAGACCCGCCAGTTCCGCCAGCAGGATCTGCTCGGCAACATGCAGCGCGCCGGCGAACTTGCGCCCGCCCATATCGATTCGCTGGCTGCAACGCTCGCCGATTTCCATCGACAGATCGAACACGCGCCCCTGGATTCGGTCTGGGGCCAGCCGGAACAGGTTCATGCACCCGTAGCCCAGAACTTCGAGCAGATTCGCCCGCTGTTGAGCGATCCGGCTGACCTGGCTCAGCTCGAACAGCTCGAGCAATGGGCGCATACTACCTTCCAACGACTGATTCCCCAACTGGCACAACGTAAAGCCGAGGGGTTTATTCGTGAATGCCACGGCGATATTTATCTGGATAACGTCACCCTTATTGACGGACAAGTGACCCTCTTCGACTGCATAGAGTTCAATGACGCCTTCCGCTGGATTGATGTCATGAGCGATGTGGCCTTCATGGCCATGGATCTGGAAGACCGTGGCCTGTCGGATCTTGCACAGCAGTTCGTCAATGCCTGGCTGGAACACACCGGGGATTATGCCGGTCTGGTCGTGCTGAACTACTACAAGGCCCATCGAGCCATGGTGCGCGCCAAAGTAGCCTTGTTGAGCCTTGCGCCGGATATCACCGAGCAGCGACGCGCGGACATCATGGCGCGCTACCATGGCTATATTGCCCTGGCCGAAAGCTACACCGAGATTCCGCGCCGCTTCGGTCTGCTTACCCACGGCGTATCCGGCTCCGGCAAGAGCACCTTGAGCCAACAGCTGGTCAGCCGCCTCGGGGTCATCCGCATACGTTCTGACATCGAGCGCAAGCGCCTGTTCGGCAACAATGGCAGTGGTCGACTGGACGCAGGTCTGTATTCCGCCGACCTGAGCCAGCAAACCTACACCCGCCTGGCCCAACTCGCCGCCCAGATTCTCGCAGCGGGCTACCCGGTGGTAGTCGATGCCACTCACCTGCAACAGGCCCAGCGCCAGCACGTCCGTCAGGCCATCGAAGATCAGGGAGCACCCTGCCTGATTCTGCATTGCCAGGCATCGCTGGATACCATTGAAATCTGGTTGAATGAACGCCAGCGCAAAGGGGGCGACCCATCCGATGCCGACATTCATGTCGTGCGCCACCAGCTGGAGCAGCTGGAGCCCCTGAATGAGGACGAAAAGCAGATCACCTTGCTTGTCGATACCGAACAGCGCAGCAGCATCGATCAGCTCACCGAACAACTCAGCGCTCGGGTATGAGCAACGCCGCCGGCTGTACGGATCAGCTGGCGGCCACTACACTGGTTATCGGGAACCAATAAAAAGAAGCCCGAAACCATGCCAGAAATCAGAATCAAGCCGGCGGTCTCAACCGGCGCCCGCTCTGCGTCCTCATCTCGCTGCATGCCAGCCGTTCGCCCATTTCGGCAGCGAGGTGGCCATGGCCGAGAATGAACTCCTCACCCTGCGCAATCTCGGCAAGACCTCGGTGCAATGGCTGCGTGCCAGTGGCATACACAGCGCCGAAGAGCTTCGCCGGCGCGGTCCGGTCGCAGCTTATTGCGCGGTCCGTTCACGCGGCTTCGGAGCCTCCCGGACCTTGCTGTTCGCCATCGCCGGCGCCCTTCAGGATGTGCACTGGAACCAGCTCGATCCAACTTATAAACAACAACTGTTGCAGCAACTGGAAGAACAGCAGCCTCCCTAGGGTAGGCTGACTTTCCACTACGACCACGCCGGCCCCTGTCAGTAACCGGTTTTGCCAACCCGTCCGCGCTTTTCCATTAGCGAAAACAGAAGGAATTGCAGTATGGTTACGGCAGTTCATGATCCGCATAAAAGGAATTAGGCATGTATCTCATCGGCGACCAACCTCCCTACGCAGAAAAGCTGATCAGCACCTTGCAGCGCATACCTGCGCAGCTTCTCGAGGGGCTTGAGCCCTGCGCCGAGCCAATCAGACTGGAATCGGCAGATGACCTTTACAGCATGGTGGGCAACAGGAATCTGTACTTGCTGAAAAGCGGACTATTGCACGCATGGATCGACGGAAAACCTCTATTCTATCTGCAGGAAGGCGATCTCATCGGCCTGCGCCAGGGTCTCAATACCGCTCCCTGCGTCTATATGAGCGATGAACCTCTGGTATTGGTGCCCTATGATCGCGAGGCCCTGTTCCGGCATATCCACGCCAGCAATATCCGTCAGGAACAGTTCACTCAATATATCCTCGGTCAGGCAGCACTGATGTCTGATGCACTGGCGCGCAGCAAGCCGTCGGATATGCACCCGACTACCGGCTTCCAGCACTTTGCCACGGGCGCGGTACTGATTTGCGAAGGCGATGAGGCAGGCCATGTTTTCATCATTACCGAAGGACATGCAGAAGCCTTCGTCGGCGGCATAAAGGTCGGCGATGTACAGAAGGACGAGATTTTCGGCGCCATGGCC
>JASJKW010000069.1:0-2824 GCA_037621305.1 Pseudomonas sp. | reverse complement strand
TTATCCCTGGCGATGCGCTTAGGTTGCCCGATGACCTGCTGTTTCGATTAATGACCCGGGCCAGGAATGAGCGGTTGCAGGCGGTATATGCCGAATCGGGTGGACAGGGGCAGTACCTGTGCTGCTTGCTCAGCCGCGACCTAGAGGCCGATCTCACCGCGGCGCTGGAGCAGGGCGAGCGAGCACCGCGCAGCTGGTTTTCCAGCATCGGGGCTCGGCCGGTGGATTTTTCCCATGTACAGCCGGAGTCGCTGTGGAGTGTGAATAACCCCGCAGAACTGGCCCACGCCTGTGCCCGTATAAGCCAAGGAGATTAACCATGGGCAAGGTGCCTGACCCGCTGCTACTGCAAGACCGTTTCGGTCGAGAAAAACGCAAGCTGCGTTTATCGCTTACCGACCGCTGCAACTTCCGCTGTCGTTACTGTATGCCGGAGCATCCGCAGTGGCTACCGGGCCGCGAGCTGATGGATCGACAGGAGCTGGTGCGATTGGCGACCCTGTTCGTCGACGCTGGCATAGAGGAGCTTCGCCTGACTGGGGGCGAGCCATTGTTGCGCAACGACGTGGTGGCTTGCGTGGCGGCGCTGTCCCGACTGCGCAAGCGCGGTTTGAAACGACTGTCGATGACCACCAATGGCTCCCGCCTGCCGGTGTTGCTCGACGACTTGATCGAGGCCGGACTGGACGACCTGAACATCAGCCTGGATGCGGTGGACGAGCCCCGCTTTCAGGCACTCACCGGGCGCCCGCTGGCACCGGTTCTGAACGGCATCGAAATGGCCCGCAACAGCGGTATCGCGCTAAAGCTGAATGCGGTATTGATCCAAGGCTACAACGACGATCAGATTCTGCCGCTGGTGGCGTGGGCTCGATCACGGCGACTGCCGTTGCGGTTTATCGAGTACATGCCGTTGGATGAACCAGGGCGCTGGCGCGAAGATCAGGTAGTGTCCGAGGCGCACATCCTCGAGACCCTGGCCGAACACCATCATGTGCAGGTTCTGCCACGGAGCTCAAGGCCGGCTACGCAGTACCGTCTCGATGACGATTACACGCTAGGAGTGATCTCCACCGTGACGCGGCCGTTCTGCGCCTCCTGTGACCGGCTCCGGCTGACTGCCAACGGACATCTTTATACCTGTCTGTTTTCGGGCCAGGGCCATGATCTGCTGACGCCGCTGCGCCACGGTGAAAGTGACAGCACTCTGCGGCAGCGCATTGAACAGCAGGTCTGGCACAAAGACGCCGGCTATGCGGCTACACCTGGTCCAGTGGCACGACCGATAACCATGCATGGAATGGGGGGATGATGATCCTGTCTTTTGAGTTCTACGGTGAACTGATTCCGTTGGCGGAGGGTGAGCGGATCACGCTCAGCGTATCTCTGGCGCCAGCGACTGTGGCGGACGCTCTGGCGTTGTTGGCCAGCCATTATCCGGTACTGCACAGGCGTCTGCACCAGTGCGCGGTGGTCTGTGATACCGATGTGCTGCTGCGTTCCGACCCGATGCCGGAGAACGGTCATCTGGTCCTGCTGCCACCTGTGGCGGGGGGCTGAGCATGCACTTGACCGATGAGCCCATTGATATTCAGGCCTTGCTGGCGCTGGACAGGTATCCGGAATGCGGCGGTCTGGCGCTGTTCGCGGGCACCGTACGTGATCACCACCAGGGTTTGCCGGTGGAAAGCTTGAGTTATACCGCCTACCTGCCGCTGGCACGAAAACGCATCGCCGACATTGAAGGGGAAGCCTGTCGCCGTTTCGGCCTCAGCTACTGCCGGGTGGTGCACCGTCTTGGCACGTTGCGCATCGGTGATGTGGCGATCGTCTGTGTGGCTCGGTCGGCCCACCGTGCGGAAGCGTTCGACGCCTGTCGTTACGTGGTTGACGAGGTAAAACACCAGGCGCCGATCTGGAAGGAAGAGCGCTATACCGACGGCAGCAGTGCTTATGTGCAGGGCTGCTGCATTCGTCCCGACTCTCACCGGGAAACATCTGGCGGAGGCCACCATTGAAAGATGTCAGCAACAAACCGGACTCATTCCGCAGCGCCCGCGCCCAATGCCGGCTGCGGGCACCACAGGACTGTATTGAACGGCTGCGGCACGGTAATACGGACAAAGGCGATGCTCTGAAAACCGCGCGCATTGCCGGCATTCTTGCCGCCAAGCGCACCGATGAATTGCTTCCCATGTGCCATTCGCTGCCAATCCACCGCGCTGAGCTGATATTCGAGCTGGGTGAGGAACAGGTAACCATCCTGGCTGAGGTGCAGACGATTGGCCCCACCGGCGTGGAGATGGAAGCATTGACCGCCGCTCAGGTGGCCGCGCTCACGCTGTATGACATGCTCAAGCCGCATGCCAGCCCGGAGCATCTGGAAATCACCGACGGGCGTCTGTTGGAAAAAACCGGCGGCAAGTCTCAGTTCCGCCGCTATTTACGTGAGCCGCTGAGTGCCGCGGTGATTGTGCTGTCAGACACCGTGGCGGCGGGGCATAAAGCGGATACCGCTGGGCGTTCGGTAGAAGATGGTCTGATCGTGGCCGGCTTCACGCCGGTGCATTATCAGGTCCTGCCGGATGAGCCTGATCAACTCAGGGAGGCAGTACAGGGACAGTTGGCACTGGGCACGACGTTGGTGATTACAGTGGGTGGCACAGGTGTCGGGCCACGCGACTGCAGCGTGGAAACCGTGCGACCGCTGTTGACCACTGAGCTGCCTGGGGTGATGGAGACGGCTCGGGATTTCGGTCAGCGCCGCACCCCTTACGCGATGATGTCACGGGGCATCGCCGGCCTGGCAGGTGAGACCGTGCTG
>JASJKW010000068.1:0-2520 GCA_037621305.1 Pseudomonas sp. | reverse complement strand
GGTGGTCGGCTTGTCCAGGCAACCGAGCAGATGCATCAGCGTCGACTTGCCCGAACCTGAAGCGCCCATGATGGCGACAAACTCGCCGGCATGGATATCCAGAGCCACATCATGCAGTACTGTGGTCGCCAGCTCGCCGTTGCGATAGGTGCGACCTATGCCTTCAAGGCGGATCAGGGGCTCGCTCATCAGAACCTCGGCCGGCGCTGGCCGCGCTCAGCAGACGGCGGTGCGCCAGCACCACCGGATACCACCACTTCATCACCTTCCTCGAGCCCTTCCAGCACTTCGGCGCTGACCCGGGTCATGGTGCCGACGGTAATGACGCGATGCTGCGGTTGGCCATCTTCCAGCACCTGAACGGTATAGCGCTTGTCCGCGCCAGCGCCCGGCCGTTGCTGCACCGGCTGCAGCGCGGATACTGGAATGGTCAGCACATTATCCGCGGCGGCCTTGACGAAGAATACCTGGGCGCTCATCTGCGGCAGCAGATTGCCGTCGGGGTTCGGTACGTCGAACAGGGCATTGAACAGCACCACGTTGTTGACGATCTCCGGGGTCGGCAGGATCTGCCGCAGTACGCCGTCACGGCGTACATCCGGTTGGCCGAGAGTGGTGAACCAGACCGGCATGCCGACTTTCAGCTGGGTGATGTCGGCCTCGGATACCTGGGTGCGCACGGTCATGGTACTCAGGTCGGCAATCTGCACGATGATGGGTGCGGTCTGGTTGGCGTTGAGCGTCTGGCCCTGGTTGGCCAGTTGATCGACCACGGTGCCGGTCATCGGTGCGTAGATACGGGTGTAGTTGAGGTCGGCGCGGGCTTCCTTGAGCTGGGATTCCAGTTGCCGGATCTGCGCCTTGAGCGCGGCGATCTGCGCGGTGGCTGAGCGCAGAGTGGCATCGGCCTGTTCCACCGCTTCCTGGCTGGTGGCGTCGAGCTTGATCAGGTTGCGCTGACGTTCGGCCTGCAGGCGCGCCAGAATCTGGGTGGATTCGCGGTCAGCGAGTTGTGCCTGGAGGTTCTCCAGCTGAGCTTCATTGGCTTCCACCTTGGCCAGATAGATAGTGTCGTCTATCTCCGCCAGCAACTGGCCTTCTTCGACCTGATCCCCTTCCTCGACGTGCAACACGTCCAGCTGGCCGGACACCTGGGTCCCGACATCAACGTAGTTGAGGGGCTCCAGGGTGCCCAGAGCCGTTACGCTGTCTTCAATGTCGGTGCGTTCGACGGGCGCTGTAACCCGTTCCGGCGCCTTGTCCGTCGGCCAGAAATACCAGGCCAGTCCGACAACGACCGCCAGTACGGCTGACAGCCAGAGAAAACGCCTGGAAGATGACATAGGGTGGTTCCTTGATTCGAATCGGGTGCAATGGCGCACAGTTTACCGAGATGCAATGTCAATCGGGGAGCTGGCTGGGTAAAGAAACTGTAAAGCCGGCGGCGCTTACTCCAGCCAGCGATACAGTGTGCGACGGGTGATGCCCAGAATGTCTGCAGCGCGCCGTTTATTGCCACCGGTGGCCTGCAGCACCTGATGGATGTACTGGCGCTGTACTGTCTCCAGAGCCGGGAGGCCTTCCGGATCGTCGCTGACCGCGGGGACCGATGTCGATGCGAGGCTGGCCACGGGGGCGGGCATCTGATCTGCCGGTTGCTCGCAGATGCGTTGGGGAAGGTGGCGCGCTTCGATCAATGGGGTATCGCAGAACGTGGCAGCACGTTCCACGGCGTTCTGCAGTTCACGTACATTACCGGGGAAGCTGTAGCTCTGCAGCAGGGCCAGTGCGTCGTCGCTGAAACCCTTGATACTGCGCTGTTGGCGGGCATTGAAACGGGTCAGGAAAAACTCCGCGAGGCGCTGGATATCTTCTCCCCGGGCGCGCAGCGGCGGTACCTGCAAGGCAAAGGTCTCCAGTCGATAGAACAGATCCTCGCGAAAACTGCCGTCAGCTACGGCCTCGGTCAGATTGCGATTGGTGGCGCCAATGATGCGCACGTCGAGCTGGATTTCATGATCACTGCCTACCGGCCTTACCTTGCCGTCCTGCAGCACGCGCAGCAATTTTGCCTGAAGCGAGAGGGGCATTTCACCCAGCTCATCGAGCAGCAAGGTGCCGCCATCGGCCTGTTGAAACAGGCCGGCCCGTTGGTTGCGTGCGCCGGTGAAGGCACCGGCGGCATGCCCGAAGAACTCGCTTTCCATCAGCTCACTGGGAATGCCACCACAGTTGACCACCATATAAGGGCCACTCTTGCGGCTGCTCTGATCATGCAGGGCGCGGGCGACCAGCTCCTTGCCGGTCCCGCTTTCCCCTTGCACCAGCACCGGGCCGTCAGCCGAGGCGATCTGGCGAATGTTGTGAAACAGCTGCTGCATGGCTGGGCTCTGACCGATGATGCCGTTGAACTGCTCGACCGCCAACAGGCTGCGGTAGTGTCGGACTTCGTTGCGCAGGCGGCGATTTTCCAGCAGGCGGCTGACGGTCAGCAGAAAGTGGTCCATCTCCAGCGGCTTG
>JASJKW010000067.1:0-4870 GCA_037621305.1 Pseudomonas sp. | reverse complement strand
AACGAGGCTATTTCTCCACCACCAGCGGGAACATCACAGACGAAGTGATCCTCAATTATTTGGACAAACATACAAAGCCAAACAAAGCTGGCTTCAGCCCCAAGCCATGAACCTACCGGCATCAGCCGGTTAGTCATTCAGATATGTCCGACCTTGAGATGCTAAACACCAATAGTTTAGCGGCATTCGGATGTTTGCCTAACGGTTACATCCATCGGCTCGGTTGGCCATTACGGAGCGTCTAAGAGAGTAGTTTAAGCAATTGGACACCATCAGATCCAGCCCGACGCTGCCAAGTCGTTTTCTCACGAATTAGAACCGCGATATTGCCCCCCCCCCCCCACACACTTTGATACCAGCACCGCTCACATAACTAGCGCTATCTGTTGCCAGAAAAGCGCCGCAGCGGCAACTTCGTGCGCCTCTCCAATACGGCCAACAGGAGCTTTTTCTTCCCAATAAGAGCGGAAGGCAGGGTCTGACATAGAAGGAGCAGCCAATGGCGTCATTATTGCGCCGGGCTGCAGATAGTTTGCAGTTATACCAAATTTACCCAGATCAGCAGATAGTGATTTGGTAAGGCCCGCAATTGCGTGCTTGCTGGTGCCGTACGCGCAGAGCGAAGGCCCGCCAAAGTCAGACATGATTGAACCGAGATTAATTATCCGGCCAGACCCGCGCAATTTCATGTGCGGAAGAACTGCACGGGTAATCATAAAGGGGGCAGTGACGTTGACCTCCATAGTTCTCAACCAGCTTTCCGGCGTCTGGTCTTCAACAGTGCCTGGTAAGCAAACTCCAGCGTTGTTGACAAGGATATCAATCTTGCTGAAGCGAGAGAGCACGGTTTCAACTATACTCTCTGCGGCATTCGGTGTTGTAATGTCGCACAAGAGCAGCGCGAGCTTGTCGCTAGCTTGTCGCTAGATTGCAGATCCGCTGCGTCAAAGCACTGTTGATCTACGGCAAGCATTTCTGCGCCTTCAGTTAAGTAGAGACGAGTAATTGCTAGCCCGATACCGCTAGCGGCTCCAGTTACGATCGCCGTCTTGCCGGCAAGTTGTCCTGTCATTTGTTTCTCTTTTTCCGGTGCCTACAAAAATCCAATTCAGTCTCTCTGAACTTGTCTTGGCGTATCCCGCCCGACGAGCTTGGCCACATCGTTTCATAATTGAGCTGAGTGTCATCCGTACCCTTGGACACGGTCCAAGGCGGCAATGCTGCAGCAGTGCAAGGTCCGATGTTAAGTATTTTGTCTTTTTCTCAAGCCGTTAAAGAACCCGCCTCGATAAAGCGGGGGAAGCCTAGCATCTCCGATCCAATCATGCTCGCGCGCTGGTTGTCACGCCGACATTTGAGAGTAGACTTGAAATGCTGGAGAAGCTTTACGGACAGGCAGTATCATCAGCCTTGGCAGCCCTGATATCGAAGGGCAGCCAGACGATCGGGGATGGGAACGGGAAGGTTTATCCATTCTGATGACGGATCGCTGGTTAATCAATCCCAGCTAACTGCATCTTTTCTCGAAGTGCGGCTACCAGGCTTTCTTCGTCGAGATCTACCGCACGGGCGAAGGCTTTGGTAAAACCGAAAATGCACACACGCCCGGGTAATGCCGAAAAGTCGTCATTCTCTATCGCTGTCAAAAAACGCAGTTAAATTTTCGTTCGATCTGCGATGTCTTGGAGAGCAAGATTAGCTGTCATACGGGCTTGGTTAAGCCCAGCGCCAATCAATTCCATCTCGCCCACAAGCGGCTTTTTTTTGAACAAAGCTCACTTCAATTCTCCCCCCGAAGAATGCGATTTTCCGTTACGTAACAGATACAAACGAATCGCCTCTGACTTTTTGTAGCAGAAGTTATCCACAGGGTCGAATCGCGGGAAATGGGATGCGGACAGGCTGTGTAGTCAGCCTTGGTTGTTCGGTGACGTGACCCCTTAAATTTCCTCCATTTTTAATTAGAGTCCGGCCCTTAAGAGAAGGACGGAAAGATGAAGCGCTTACGGTTTACAGAAGAGCAGATTATCGGTGTGCTGCGGCAATCAACGGACCAGGCTACGCTGCGTGCTCGGCTAACCTTATTTGATTTCCGGGATGCCGCACGAAACCAAAAACGCATAGGTCTCATCATAAAACGCTGGCGGCCGGGTTGGGCCCTTTGCGTCTCCGTGAGGCGCGAATACAGTCAGCCCCTGCCTCACGCCGCCGTCCTATCGCCACAAGCACTTCGCTCCGACCGGCGTACGTCGATGATCGTGCGCCCCGTCCGACGCCGGCACGGTGGCAGCTCGCCCGCTCGTTAGTCGGCCAGCTCAAACACGTACAGCATGTTGCCCCCGCTCGGCTGGAAGATGTCCGGGCTTTGTTGCGCAGTCACCAGCTTGAACACGCCCATGCCCGTGGTCACGGCGATGTACTGCTTGCCACCTACCGCGTAGGTGACCGGGTAGCCGTGCGGCGCTGAACCAAGGCGTGTTTGCCAGACCACCTTGCCGGTCTGCACGTTGAACGCCTTGAAGTAACGATCCAGGTCGCCAATGAACGCCAGGCCACCACCGGTGGTAAGTGCGGAGGTCATGAACATGGCGCGCTGCGTGTGTGACCAACGCGGCTTTAAAGTCGTGACATCGATGGCACTCAGGCGACCGAGCATGCCGTCGGTCCCGGGCATGGGGTGGATGGTGGATTCGCCGCCATAACCACCACCACCTTCTTTGCGCTCCACGGCTCGGCCGGTCATGTCGACGCACAATTGGTGCAACGGTAACAACAGCAAGTTGCTGGCCGGGTCATAGGCACTGGCCTGCCAGTTGTGGCCACCATAGATGCTCGGACAGACCGACACCTGGTCATCCACCCCTGCCTTCATGATGTCATCGCGGTATTCCACGCGACCAGTGCTATGGTCGATGGACTTGAAGACGTTTTGATAAAGCGTTTCGGTGACGGCGACAAACTTGCCGTTACGACGGTCGAGTTTCCATAACAGGCCATCCTTGCCGGCAGTGAGCACGAATTTGTCCGACCCGATATCCACCAGTACGCGCTCGAAGCCGGTTTCCATGTCGAGTGTTTCACCAGGTACATGCTGAAAGTGCCATTGCAATTTTCCGGTGCGTGGGTCTAGTGCCAGTGTCGAGTTGGTGTAGAGGGCGGCGTCCGCCGCAGTCATACCGCGGCTGGCCGCTACCCAAGGTTTCGCCTGGGCGGTACCGAAGTAATACAGGTTCAACTGCGGGTCATAGCTACCGGCAATCCAGTTGTCCCCGCCGCCGCGCAGTTCAACGGGCTGGCCCGCCCAGCTGGCATCATTGGGGTCGCCCGGGAGTGCGATGGTGGAGGTGCGCCACAGTTCTTTGCCTGTGCTTGGGTCGTGTCCGGTGATAAAGCATCCGGACTTCTTGTAGCGTTCGCAGCCGTTGATGCCGCTGACCACGACGCCGCCGGCGATGAATGGCCCTGCCGTGTGTGTATAGCCTTGATGATAGTCTGCCTTCACTGCTCGCCACAGCAGCTTGCCGGTGTGCGCCTCCAGCGCCACAATGGCGGCGTCGTAAGTGGCCAGAAACACCTTGTCCTGATACAGCGCGATATTGCGTGTAGGGCCACCGAGCGTGCGTGAATCTGCGGGGTACGGGTAGGCATACTCCCACAGCAGACTGCCGCTGGCGGCGTCGATTGCCTGCACCACGTTGCCCGGATGGGTCAGGTACATCACGCCGTCATGGATGAGCGGTGTGGGCTGATTGCTGCCCTCTTGCATCGTCATCGCCCAGGCGAGCCGCAGGCGACCCACCGAGTTGGTGTTGATGCTCGACAGCGGGCTAAAACCCTGCCCATCTTCAGTGCGGCGCCATTGCAGCCAGTCCGCAGCGGGTGGTTTTTGCAGTAGTGCATCGGTGACCGGTGACGTAGGTGGTGTTTCGCGGTTCACCCAGCCCCCGGCGCGTTGGGCTGCCTCCATGATGCCGGCAGCCCCTTGCCAAGTGTTTTCATCTGGTTTTAGTTCGCTCACCGCAATGCCGTTGCTGCGCAGCAGGAAGGCGGCGATGCCGTTGACCACGGAGGGCGGCGCGCCAGCCGGCACGTTCATCGACATCATGCTGCGGATGAAGGTGGCCAAGGGTGGCACACCGCCTTTGCCCCATCGGGTGCGGAACTGCTCGCCGATCAAAGCGGCACCATGAGCACCGCCCGCCAGGTTGGCATTGTGGCATTCTACGCAGTAGTTTTGGTAGGCCGCACTGCCAGCAGAGGTGGCTTCGGCCTTGGCCCCGGCCGCCAGAATAACGCTTACGGCCAGCAACATTAGGCTGATAAAAGGCCCGCGAATAAACCGCATGAACATCTCCTATGTAGATAGTTTGAGAATGCTCGCTTGTCTGCAACCAGTCAATGATGAAGTTGCCCGCACGATGACTGCGCAGATAAGCGCAGCCAGCCTGCGGTTCGCCTCAGATACTACGATCTGATCGACCATGCGCATGGTGCTGAACCGGTGGGAGATTAGCACGGCAACCCGGCCGGCCGTCAGTTCTCTAAAGTTTGCAAACACCTCCGCTTCTGCACCAGCATCCAAGGCCGCGGCGAGTTCGTCGAATGTGAAAATGCTGCCAGAAATTACTTTGGAGAGGGTCATTGTTCTGAGCGTTTTTACAGATGTATCGACGAAATATGTCGGACATGTAGCGCGCCGGCATTGTTACAGTAACTTGGCGGGCGATCTTCGAGCGATCCCGATAAACTGATTCGACGCTGGTTTCTGAAATTTGGTGGTCAGATTGCAAGGAACCTGCGGACCGATCGTTCCGTTCCAAGCGATCACTGGTATTTGGATGAAATGGTGATTGTAATCAGAGGGAAGAAG
>JASJKW010000066.1:0-5879 GCA_037621305.1 Pseudomonas sp. | reverse complement strand
TATCGGTCTGCGCTGCAATAGATCTGCTGGCCGGTCTGGATGGCCAGCGCCTGCTGGTGCTTGGCGACATGGGCGAGCTGGGGCAACGGGAAGACCAGGCACATGCCGAAATAGGTGAGTACGCCAAGGCGAAGGGGCTGGACGGACTGTACGCCACGGGGCGCCTGTCGGCCCTGGCAGCGATGAAATTCGGTAAAGGTGGGCAGGTGTTCGCCGACCGTGCCGAGCTGGCTGCGGCACTCAAGACACGACTGGACTCGCAGACGCGGGTGCTGGTCAAGGGCTCGCGTAGTGCGGGAATGGAAGAAGTCGTCGCCGCGCTGGTGGCAGGCTCGCAAACCACGGAAGAGGGCTAGCCAACATGCTGCTGATACTTGCGCAATATCTACAACAGTTTCACACCGGGTTCGGGGTTTTCCAGTACCTGACACTGCGGAGTATTTTCGGTGTGCTCACTGCTCTGGGCCTGGCGCTGTTTCTCGGGCCATGGATGATCCGCACCCTGAGTTTTCGCCAGATTGGCCAGTCGGTCCGCAACGACGGTCCGCAGTCGCATCTATCCAAGGCCGGCACGCCCACCATGGGCGGTGCGCTGATTCTGATGGCGATCACCGTCAGTACGCTGCTGTGGGCTGATCTGAGCAACCTGTATGTCTGGGTGGTACTGGGCGTTACGGTCAGCTTCGGTGCCATCGGCTGGGTCGACGATTATCGCAAGGTAGTGGAGAAGAACTCCCGCGGTCTGGCGTCGCGCTGGAAGTATTTCTGGCAATCGGTGTTTGGTCTGGTGGCGGCTGTGGTGCTGTACATGGCTGCCGATACGCCGGTGGATACCACGCTGATCGTGCCGTTCTTCAAGAACGTCGAGTTCCAGCTGGGTATCTTCTTTGTGGTGCTGACCTACTTCGTCATCGTCGGCTCCAGCAATGCCGTCAACCTGACTGACGGCCTGGATGGTCTGGCAATTCTGCCGACGGTGATGGTCGGTGGCGCGCTGGGCATTTTTGCTTACCTGTCGGGCAACTTCCAGTTCTCACAGTATCTGCTGATCCCCTATGTAGAGGGGTCGGGTGAACTGCTGATCTTCTGTGGCGCGCTGATCGGCGCGGGCCTCGGTTTCCTGTGGTTCAACACCTACCCGGCGCAGGTGTTCATGGGAGACGTCGGTGCGCTGGCGCTGGGCGCGGCGCTGGGGGTGATCGCGGTCATCGTCCGCCAGGAAATCGTGTTGTTCATCATGGGTGGCATCTTCGTGGTCGAGACCCTGTCGGTGATCGTCCAGGTGGCCTCGTTCAAGCTGACCGGCCGTCGGGTGTTCCGCATGGCACCCATTCATCACCATTTCGAATTGAAGGGCTGGCCCGAGCCGCGGGTCATCGTACGTTTCTGGATCATCACTGTGGTACTTGTGCTGATCGGTCTATCCACGCTCAAGTTGCGTTGAGGAATACAAGGTGTCACTGATCACTACGGACAAACAACGGATCATCGTCGGACTCGGGGCCACCGGTTTATCGGTTGCCCGGTATCTGGCTGGCCGTGATCTGCCGTTTGCGGTCTGTGACACGCGCGCCGCGCCGCCGGGTCTGGATAAGCTCAAGCGTTTTGCACCCATGGCAGACCTGTATCTGGGTGAGCTGGATGCCGAGCTGTTGAGCCGTGCCGGGGAGCTGATTGTCAGTCCCGGTATCGCGCTGTCCACACCAGCGATCAAGGCAGCGATTGACGCCGGTGTCAGCGTCGTTGGCGATATCGAGCTGTTCGCCCGTGCGGCGGATGCGCCGATCATCGCGATCACTGGCTCCAATGCCAAGACGACGGTCACCACGCTGGTGGGGGCCATGGTCGAGCAGGCGGGCAAGCGTGTCGCGGTGGGTGGCAATATAGGTACGCCGGCTCTGGATCTGCTGGACGAGAAAGCCGACCTGTATGTGTTGGAGCTGTCCAGTTTCCAGCTTGAAACCACTCAGACGCTGAATGCGGCAGTGGCTGTGGTGCTGAATGTCAGCGAAGACCATATGGATCGCTACACCGGTCTGGCCGCCTACCATCTGGCCAAGCACCGGATCTTCCGTGGTGCGCAACAGGTGGTGTTCAATCGGGATGACGCCTTGACCCGACCCCTGGTGGCGGATCAGCTGCCGTGCTGGAGCTTCGGCCTGTCCCGTCCTGACTTCAAGGGTTTCGGTCTGATCGAACAGGGCGGCCAGAGCTGGCTCGCATTTGAATTCAAGGCGCTGATGCCCACCGCTGAACTGAAGATGCGTGGCGCGCATAATCAGGCCAATGCCCTTGCGGCGCTGGCGCTGGGGCATGCGGTTGGCTTGCCGATGCCGGCAATGCTGGCGGCGCTGCGCGAGTTCGCCGGTCTGCCGCACCGTTGCCAGTGGCTCGGCCAATATGCTGGAGTGGACTACTACGACGACTCCAAGGCAACCAACGTTGGCGCGGCGCTGGCCGCCATTGAAGGCTTTGCCACTGATCTGCCGGGCAAGCAGGTGTTGATCGCCGGCGGCGATGGCAAGGGTGCCGATTTCTCCGCGCTGCTCGGCCCTGTTGCTCGTCACTGCCGTGCGGTGATTCTGCTCGGGCGCGATGCGCCGCTATTGGAGAAATTGTTCGCTGGTCATGTTGCGGTGCAGCGTGTAGCGACCCTGGATGAGGCGGTGGTTGCTGCAGCCGCAGCGGCTGAACCGGGTGATGTGGTGTTGCTGTCGCCGGCCTGCGCCAGTCTGGATATGTTCCGCAATTTTGAAGAGCGCGGCCGGCTGTTTGCCGATGCGGTCAGGAGGTTGCCGGCATGATCCTTACCGACGCCGTACAACGTTCGCTGGCACCACTGATCGGCGAACGCCGCTTCGATCTGGACCTGCCGTTG
The DNA here is from genome assembly GCA_037621305.1 of Pseudomonas sp. GTDB lineage: Bacteria > Pseudomonadota > Gammaproteobacteria > Pseudomonadales > Pseudomonadaceae > Halopseudomonas. The sequence continues at coordinate 3,001 of JASJKW010000066.1, read as the reverse complement.
CTGGTAGGCGGTCTGGCGCTGCTTGGTCTCGGTCTGGTGATGGTGACTTCCGCCTCGATGGAAGTGGCTGCCGGACAGCTGGGTAACCCCCTCTATTACATGAACCGCCAGCTGGTCTACATGCTGATCGGCATACTCGCGACACTGGCTACTCTGGCGGTACCGGTCGGGTTGTGGGAGCAGTTCCGCTTTCCGCTGCTGTTTCTGGGCTTTGCCCTGCTGATAGCCGTACTGATCCCGGGCATCGGCCGAGAGGTCAACGGTAGCTGGCGCTGGATCGCGGTTGGGCCGGTCAACGTGCAGCCGTCGGAGCTGGCCAAGCTCTTTGCCGTGGTCTTCCTGGCCGGGTATCTGGTGCATCGCCGGGATGAGGTCAAGGAACAGTGGTTCGGCTTCATCAAACCTTTCATGGTATTGGGTCCGATGGCCTGGCTGCTGATCATCGAACCGGATTTTGGCGCCACCGTGGTGCTCATGGGTGCGGCCACTGGCATGCTGTTTCTCGGTGGCGTCGGGCTGTTCCGTTTCACCCTGCTGTTCGGCTCGCTCGGCGGTCTGGCGGCATTACTGGTGTTGTTCGAACCCTATCGTCTGCAGCGCCTGACCAGCTTCCTCAATCCGTGGAACGATCCCTATGGCACCGGTTATCAGCTGACCCAGGCGTTGATCGCTTTTGGGCGTGGTGAATGGCTGGGGACAGGGCTGGGCAACAGTATCCAGAAACAGTACTACCTGCCGGAAGCCCACACCGACTTCGTGTTTGCCGTGCTGGCCGAGGAACTGGGTCTGATCGGTGCTTTGACGGCTTTTGCCCTGCTGATCTTCGTCGCAGTACGCGCGCTGTATATCGGCCTCTGGGCCGAGAAGGCCGGACGCTATTTCTCCGCCTATCTGGCCTACGGTCTGGCGATCATGTGGTGCGGTCAGGTGTTGATCAATGTCGGCGTGAATATCGGTCTGTTGCCGACCAAGGGCCTGACCCTGCCGTTCCTCAGTTATGGCGGCAGCTCACTGGTGGTCTGCTGTATCAGTCTGGGCCTGCTGCTGCGCATCGACTGGGAGCGCCGTCAGGCGCTGCGGGAGGCTGCCGATGGCCGGTAATGTGCTGATCATGGCGGGCGGTACCGGCGGTCACGTATTCCCGGCGCTGGCCTGTGCTCGGTTGCTGCAGGAACAGGGCTATCAGGTGCACTGGCTGGGGACACGCCGTGGCATCGAGGCGGAACTGATTCCGGCGGCCGGGATTCCGGTGCATTACATCGATATTCAGGGCCTGCGTGGCAAGGGCAAAGCGGGCTTGTTGAAAGCACCGGTTCGCCTGCTTCGTGCGCTGTGGCAGTCGCTGGCGGTGGTACGCGAGTTGCAGCCGGTCTGTGTACTGGGTGCGGGTGGTTATGTCACCGGCCCGGGCGGCCTGGCAGCCTGGCTGCGTCGTGTTCCGCTGGTGATTCACGAGCAGAACGCGGTAGTCGGCACTACCAACCGGCTGTTGGCGAAGCTGGCGGTACGCCGTTGCGAAGGTTTCGATGGCAGTTTCGCCAATGGCGCTGAGCGGCGCAGTACCGGCAACCCGGTGCGCCATGACATTTTTGCCGTGCCGCCGATGGCCTGGGACGGCAGTCGTGCCCCCCGCCTGCTGGTGCTCGGCGGCAGCCTCGGTGCGTTGCCTTTGAACAAGCTGTTGCCCGAGGCGCTGGCGCTGTTGCCTGCAGAACAGCGGCCGCAGGTGCGTCATCAGTGCGGCAAGCAACACGTGGCCGCAGCCGGACAGGCGTACGTCGAGTCCGGTATCCAGGCCGAAGTGGAACCCTTTATTGCGGATATGGCCGAGGCTTACGCCTGGGCGGATTTGGTGGTATGCCGCGCCGGTGCCCTGACGGTGGCTGAACTGGCTGCGGCAGGTCGCCCGGCACTGCTGATCCCGCTGCCGCATGCCATTGATGATCACCAGAGCGCCAACGCGCGTTACCTGGCTGATCGCGGCGCAGCCGAGCTGCTGCCCCAGAAGACATTGACCGCTGCGCAACTGGCGCAGCGGCTGAATACCCTGTTTACCCAACCGGAGACGTTACGACAGATGGCAGAACATGCCCGCAAGCAGGCCAAACCCGACGCTACAGCGGATGTGGTCCGCGCTTGCCTGGAGGTTGCCCGTGAATACTAAGGCCACTTACAGCCTCCCGGCAATGCGCCGTATCCGTTGCATCCACTTCGTCGGCATCGGTGGTGCAGGCATGTGCGGTATTGCTGAAGTGCTGCTGAATCTGGGTTACGAGGTGTCCGGCTCCGATCTGAAGCGTTCGGCCGTGACCGAGCGTCTGGAAAGTTTCGGCGCCCGGGTGGACATCGGCCATCGTGCAGAAAACGTGCAGAGTGCCGATGTGCTGGTGGTCTCCAGCGCAATCAATACCAGCAACCCAGAAGTGGCTGCGGCCATGGAAAAACGCATTCCGGTGGTGCCGCGCGCGCAGATGCTTGCCGAACTGATGCGCTATCGCCACGGTATCGCCGTAGCCGGGACCCATGGCAAAACCACTACCACCAGTCTGATCGCGTCGGTACTGGCTGCCGAAGGCCTGAGTCCGACCTTTGTCATCGGCGGACGACTGACCAGCGCCGGTACCAACGCGCAGCTGGGTGAGAGCCGCTACCTGGTCGCTGAAGCTGATGAAAGCGATGCCTCCTTCCTGCATCTGCAGCCGATGGCAGCCATCGTCACCAATATCGATTTCGACCACATGGCGACCTACGAGGGCGACTTCAATCGCCTCAAGCGCACCTTTGTGGAATTCCTGCACAACCTGCCGTTTTACGGTCTGGCCGTGCTGTGCATCGATGATCCGGTGGTGCGCGAGATCCTGCCGCAGATCAACCGTCAGGTGATCACCTACGGCCAGTCCGAAGACGCCGATATTCGTGCTGTGGATATCGAACAGCAGGGCATGCAGACGCATTTCACCGTGCTGCGCGAAGACCGCGAGCCATTGCGCGTGTTCGTCAA
>JASJKW010000065.1:0-3020 GCA_037621305.1 Pseudomonas sp. | reverse complement strand
CCGCAGGGCACCCTCGCCGAGAAGTTGCGCGCCGGCGGCGCGGGCATTCCGGCTTTCTATACCCGCACCGGCTACGGCACGCTGATCGCCGAGGGCAAGGAAACCCGGCAGTTCAATGGCGAATGGTATGTGATGGAGGAGTCGCTGACCGCTGATATCGCGCTGGTCAAAGCCTGGCGGGCCGACAAGTCCGGCAACCTGCAGTTTCGCAAGACCGCACGCAACTTCAATCCGCTGGCGGCCACGGCGGGCAAGGTCTGCGTGGTCGAGGTGGATGAAGTCGTCGAAACCGGCGAGCTGGACCCGGACCAGATCCACCTGCCGGGCATTTATGTGCAGCGTATCGTGCACAACCCGAACGCCGAAAAACGCATCGAAAAACGCACGGTAAGGAGCTGAGATCATGGCCTGGACACGTGAACAGATGGCGCAACGCGCCGCACAGGAATTGCAGGACGGCTTCTACGTCAACCTCGGCATCGGCCTGCCGACCCTGGTCGCCAACTACATCCCGGATGGCATGGATGTCTGGCTGCAGAGCGAGAACGGTCTGCTCGGCATAGGTCCCTTCCCCAGCGAGGAAGAGATTGACCCGGACCTGATCAATGCCGGCAAACAAACCGTCACCGCCCTGCCCGGTTCGAGCTTCTTCGACAACGCACAGAGCTTTGCGATGATTCGCGGCGGCCATATCAACCTGGCCATTCTCGGTGCCATGCAGGTCTCCGAAAAGGGTGACTTGGCGAACTGGATGATTCCCGGCAAGATGGTCAAGGGCATGGGCGGCGCCATGGATCTGGTGGCCGGCGTCAAGCACGTCGTGGTGTTGATGGAGCACACCGCCAAGGGCGGCGCGCACAAGATCCTGCCCGCCTGCGACCTGCCGCTGACCGGCCTCGGCGTGGTCAACCGCATCATCACCGACCTCGGTGTGCTGGATGTGACCGAGCAGGGGCTGCAACTGGTGGAACTGGCCGACGGCGTCAGTTTCGAGGAGATCCAGCAGGCTACCGGTAGCCCGATCCGCCGCTGACACTTTCCGGTTGCAGCGCTGCGATGCCGCAGGAGCCTGACGACACTATGCATAAGTGGTGCTCAAGGAGTAGCCTTGGCTATCGAACGCCCCTGAATGATAGTGTTTTATCGCCCGCCAGGAACACACGCCGACGCGGGCGATACCTTTGGAAGAATCGAGACTGACCCCATGGCTAAACAGACCTACAGTATTTCCGACCTGGCCAACGAGCTGGACATCACCACCCGCACTATCCGCTTCTATGAAGAACAGGGCATGCTTTCGCCGGTCCGTCGAGGCCAGGAGCGCATCTATTCGCCCAAGGACCGCGTCGCCCTCAAGCTGATCCTGCGTGGCAAGCGGATCGGGTTTTCGCTGGCCGAGTGCAAGACATTGATCGAACTCTACGACCCCAAGGCCGGCAACCAGAAACAGCTCAACATCATGCTGCAGATGATCACCGAGCGCCGCCAGCATCTGGAGCAACAGTTGCTGGACATCCAGCAGATGCAGCTGGAGCTGGATACCGCCGAAGAACGCTGCCTCACCGCACTGAAAACCACCCTGGAAAGGCAGACTGCAAAAGCCGAACATTCATAAAACAGCTACTGAGTCCCATGTACAGCCTTGCCCAGCCCGTTACCCACATTCTGGAAATCCGCAAAAGCCGATTTCTCGCCTGCGTTGAACCGATAGCCGACCGCCCCCGTGCCCAAGCCCGGGTCGCCGAGTTGCGCGCTGAGCACCCGGATGCCACCCATGTGTGTTGGGCGCTGCTGGCGGGCGGGCATAGTGCTGCGGTGGATGATGGTGAGCCTTCCGGAACGGCTGGGCGGCCGATGCTCGAGGTGCTGCGCCATCAACAGCTGGATGGCGTGCTGGCGACCGTGGTGCGTTATTACGGCGGAATCAAGCTGGGTGCCGGCGGTCTTGTACGGGCTTATACCGATGCAGTGGCTCAGGCCTTGCTGCAAGCCGAGAAAATCGAACATATCCCCAGCCAGACCATAGTGTGCGAACTGCCCTACGCCCATGAAGGCCTGGCGCGACGCCTGTTAAGTGAAATCGGTGGCGAACTGCTGGGAGTTCAGCATGGTCACAGTGTGCAACTGAAGATCTGTCTGCCGGTAACAGCCGCTGCGCAATTGCATGAGCAGCTGTTGTCGGCCACGCGGGGCGAACTGGGGTGGCAGCTCTGTTCATGAGCGAGCCATTCCATCTGCTGGTCATCTGTTCGGCAGACCCATGCCGATCGAGGGGTTTGAAGGGGAGCTGCTGAACCGCTGAGCTCCCCCCTTCACGCACTCAGACTGTGCGGGAGAAGTTGCCTTTCTGCTCAGCGCCCAGGTAGGCATCAAACGCCATCGCCACATTGCGCAGCATCAGCTGGCCTTCGGGCAACAGCAACAACTCCTGGTCATTGATCGCCACCAGCCCATCGGCAACCGGCTCGGCCAGCTGGTCCAGCGCATCGGCGAAGTAACCTTTGAAGTCGATGCCGTAGTGCGCTTCGAACTTGCGGAAATCAATCCGCCCCTGACACATCAGGTCGAGAATCACCTCGCGGCGCAGGGTGTCATCCTCGCTCAGGTTGTAACCGCGGTGAATCGGCAGCATGTCGCTGTCCAGACGCGCATAGTATTGCGATAGCTCCTTGACGCTCTGGCTGTAGCTGTCGCCCACCTTGCCGATGGAAGACACACCGATTCCGATCAGGTCGCAGTCGGCGTGGGTCGAATAGCCCTGGAAGTTGCGTTGCAGCGTGCCGTTTTCCCGGGCCAGCGCCAGCTCGTCGTCCGGCAGCGCGAAATGGTCCATGCCGATATAGATATAGCCGGCAGAGGTCAGCCGCTCGATGGTCAGCTCCAGCAATTCCAGCTTGCGCTCCGGCGGCGGCATGTCCTGCGGGCGGATCAGCCGCTGGGCACGCACCAGATCCGGCAGGTGGGCATAGCTGTAGGCCGCAATGCGATCAGGGCGCATATCGATGATCTTGCTCAGGGTG
>JASJKW010000064.1:0-8914 GCA_037621305.1 Pseudomonas sp. | reverse complement strand
CCATCCTGCCAGACGGTGCCGTTGTGCTGAATCAGGAAGCGGCCGATCAGATCACTGGCCGCCAGATCGTCATGACAGGGAATGGTGATCAATGGCCGGCCCAGTTTCCAGGCCATGTGCTCGATGAAGCGTGTCTTGCCGCAGCCAGTTGGTCCTTTGATCATCACCGCCAGGTTGCGAGCATGGCACTGTTCGAACAGCGCCACCTCGTTACCGGTGGGGTGATACCAGGGAGCTTCTCCAGTTTCAGGGGGCAGGCTCGACACCGGCTCTTGTACCCCCATGTCAGACCACGCGTCCGACGGCGATGTCATTCTCGGCTACATCAGGCTCACTGACCTCGAAGCGCGGCCGGTAGCGGAAGAAGTCATAGATGAACAGGCCAACCCCGAGGGCGAAAATACTGCCGCAGATGATCAACATGACGAAGTGGATCTGGATCTTCAGCTGCGCATCCAGATAACCCATGCCCATGATCCGCTCCAGGTAGACCTGGCCGATGCCGGCGGTAGCGAAGGATATGGTCATGCCGAACATGCCGCCCAGCTGCAGCCAGAATGCCCAGTAACCGATGCTGCTGCCCTTTTCCGGACGGCCGTGGGTCAGCGAGGGCAATGCATAACTGATCATGGCCAGGGTGATCATCGCATAGGCGCCATAGAATGCGGCGTGGCCGTGCATCGCCGTGATCAAGGTGCCGTGAGTCCATTTGTTGACGCTTGGCCAGGTATGCGCCAGTCCCAGCAGACCGGCACCGAACAGGGTGAAAATGGTGCTGCCCAGGGTCCAGTGCAGCGCCAGGACGTTGGGGTGCGACATCCCCGAACGGCGCATGGCGCCATAGGCATACATCGCCATGCCGACAATCGCCAGCGGCTCCAGCGCGCTGAAGAAACCGCCGATCGGCAACCAGTAATAAGGTACGCCAACCCAGTAGTAGTGGTGTGCAGTGCCGATGATCCCGGCCAGAAACACCAGCCCGACGATTACATACAGCCATTTCTCCATGACCTCGCGGTCGGCCCCGGACAGGCGGATCAGCAGGTAGGCGAGGAAGGCCCCCATGATCATCATCCAGACGCCCTCGACCCACAGGTGAATAGTCCACCAGCGGTAGAAGATCGATACGGTGTAGTTCTCGTAATACAGCAGGGCAGGGACGAACAACACAGCCGAGCTGACAACACCGAGCATCAGCACCCCTTCAGTGGTGGTGAAACGGCCGGATTTCTTGATCGTCATGCCGATGTTGTAGATGAAAATCGCAAAACACACGACCATGATGAGCTTGTGCGGCAGTGGCTGTTCCAGCAGCTTGTTGCCCGTGCCATAGCGGAACAGATAACCGATGATTGCCGCCACACCCATCCCGGTCCAGAGAATCAGCTGGATATAGGCCAGCTTGGTGCTGTGCAGCTCGGTACGCGACTCATCGGGGACCAGCCAGTAAGTTGCCCCCATGAAACCGGTCAATACCCAGACGATCAGCAGGTTGGTATGAATCACCTTGGTGACATCGAAAGGCAGGATGTACAGCAGCGGGTCGGGACCCAGATACTTGGTGGCCGACAGCAGGCCGAATACCAATTGCAGGCCAAATAGCACCATGGCCACGGCAAAGTACCAGTAGGCGACTGATTGTGACTTGTAGCGCATTGTTATTCTCCGTCAAATCCATATTGCCGCGCCCGGTTCGGCGCGGCAGTCGCAGGTATCACTTGAGCGTGGCCAGGAAGGCAACCAGTTGCTCTATTTCGTCCTCGGACAGACTCTCACCATAGGTCGTCGGCATGAAGGACATGCCGTTGGCCGAGTACATACCGCCGGTGTTCAGGTGGGCACTGGGATTGAGAATGGACTCGCGCAGATAGCCTTCGATATCGGTAGCCTGGCCGCTGTAGTCAGATTCGCCCACGAGCAGCTCGGCACGGGTAGCCACGCCGGCCAGGCTCGGGCCGGCGCCATCAGCCCCGGGGGCCAGCGAGTGACAGGCCACGCAGGCGGGAATAGCTGTACGGAACACGTTTTCACCGAGAGCGCGAATGTCGTTATCCGGGCTGACCGGGCGTACGCCCACCGAGGTCGATCCACTCTGCACTGTCGCTGCATCTCCCGCACCCGCGGCGCCTGCCACGGCAGTGAAGCCGCCGGTGACCAGAATCGGCCGTGGCGGCCAGTCCTGATTGTCCACGTTGGCGACCCACTCGAGGAACCTGATCAGACTGGTGATTTCCTCTTCGCTCAGGTTCTGCTGCGGCATCAGACGGCGATGCCGCTGCTCGTCATAGAACGCAGCAGGATCGCGCATGTAGGCCTGCAGATAAGCCTCGCCGCGGTGTTGGGTGATCTTGGTCAGATCGGGTGCGTAATATGCCCCTTCACCGAACAGGGTATGGCAGTTGATGCAGTTGTATTTGTGCCATACATCCTTGCCGTGGGTGACCTCAGGGGTGATGTTTTCGGAATTGGTCAGTGTGGGAAACTGACGATGGGTGTCGAGGGTCATCCCGAGAAACAAGACGGCGGCGACCAAGGTCGAGCCCCACGCGAAGATTCTGGCTTGCCTGTTAGTCATGGTCACGCCTCATCAGACATTGATACCGGTCCAGTGCAGGACGGTCATGGTGAATGCGTACAGGGAGGAAACCACCATCAGCGCGAGTACTACAAAGCTCACGATGCGTACCGGCTTGTATAGATTCTTGAGTTGCATACAGCGTCCCCCTGAATGCTTGCCATGCTGAACTATTATTGGAAGTCCTTATAGAATAGCCGGTTATTCGCGGTTTGACAGCATAAACAAGCGAAGCGGTCAGTCGCGATAGAAAACCTGCACCAGATGCCAGCCGAACTGGGTTTTCACCGGTCCATGCACGACCTTCAACGGCTTCTTGAAAATGATCTGGTCAACTGCCCGGACCATCTGGCCGGGACGTACTTCGCCAAGGTCGCCGCCGCGTTTCTTCGAGGGGCAGGTGGAGTGTTTTTTGGCCAGCATGTCGAAGGCTTCGCCTGCGGCAATGCGCTGTTTAAGTTGAGCAGCTTCGGCTTCGGTCTTGACCAGAATGTGGCGTGCCATGGCGACGGGCATGTGGAGGTCCTATTAGAAAATCAGTCTGGCGTCTCGGTGTTGCGTTGGCTGCTCTTGTTGGACAGTCGCAGTCCACGCAAGCTCCGCTTCACGCTCTTCAGATGATTGACCAGCTCTGGACCGCGGCGCATGGCCATGCCCATGGCCAGTACATCAATCACCACCAGGTGGGCGATGCGCGACGACAGGGGTGTGTAGATGTCGGTGTCTTCAGTGACATCGATGGGAATGTGGATCTGGCCCAGCTCGGCCAGTGGCGTATTGCTGGGACACAAACAGATCAGCGTCGCGCCGGTTTCCACTACCAGCGCGGCGGAGTGCAGCAGATCCTTGGTACGCCCGGTCTGGGAAATGGCCACGGCCACATCGTAGGGACCGAGGGTCACCGCAGACATGGCCTGCATGTGCGGATCGGAATAGGCAGCTGTGGACACCTGCAGGCGGAAGAACTTGTGCTGGGCGTCACTGGCCACTGCGCCGGAAGCACCAAAGCCATAGAACTCCACCCGACGGGCTTCGGCCATGGCCAGGATGGCCTGCTCCATGGCGTCGGCATCCAGGTGTTCGCGTACATCCATCAGCGTGGCCAGGGTGGTATCGAAGATCTTGTGTGACAGCTCGTCGACACTGTCTTCTTCATTGATCGAGAATTGTCCGAAGCTGGCGCCAGCTGCCAGGCTCTGTGCCAGCTTGAGCTTCAGATCCTGAAATCCACCGCAGCCGATGGCCCGGCAGAAGCGCACTATGGTGGGCTCGCTGACGCCGACTTCACGGGCCAGTTCGGCCATGGAAGAGTGCATCACCTGAGCGGCGTTGGTGAGAACATGGTCGGCAACCTTCAACTCCGACTTGCGGAGAATCTGGCGGTTGGCGGCAATATGCTGGAGCAAGTTCACGTGGGCTTCATGCTAATCTGCGGTATCAGGGAGTTGAATTCTTGTAGTTATACTACAAAAACCTCCCGGCCGCTTTTCCGAGGAGAATAATAAGTGTCAGCACGATACGGTAAAGCCTGCGATATCGTGGTATTCGGCGGCACTGGGGACCTGGCCATGCGCAAGCTGCTCCCCGCCCTGTTTTACCTGCACCGTGACCGCCATCTGCACCCGGACACCCGCATTCTGTCGCTGGCCCGGGCCCGGCATGATGGCGACAGTTATCGCAAGCTGGTGCATCGACATGTCAGTCAGCATGTGGCCAAGGCCGACTTTGACGAGCAGATCTGGTCCGGTTTTGCCGACCGCCTCGACTACATGACGTTGAATATCAGCCAGCGTGTGGAATTTGCCCGGCTGGCCCGGCACCTGGGCGATCAGCCCGGCCGGGTGCGGGTGTTCTATCTGGCTACGCTGCCCGATCTGTTTGCCCCGACGGCGCTGCATCTGGAGTCAGCCGGACTGGTGAACGACGAGGCGCGTATCGTGCTGGAAAAACCTCTGGGCAACAGCCTGAAAACCGCCAACGACATCAATGACCGAATCGGCCGGGTATTCGACGAGTCCCGGGTATTTCGTATCGATCACTTTCTCGGCAAGGAGGCGGTGCAGAATCTGCTGGCGCTGCGTTTCGGCAACGCCCTGTTCGAGCCGCTGTGGCGTAACGGCCATATCGATCATGTGCAGATCAGCGTGCTGGAAACCGTCGGGGTAGAGAACCGTGGCGCCTATTATGATCACGCCGGCGCCATGCGCGACATGCTGCAGAACCATCTGTTGCAGCTGCTGTGCCTGGTGGCGATGGAGGCGCCGGTGCATTTCGAGCCGGAAGCTGTGCGGAACGAAAAGCTCAAGATTCTCGAAGCACTGCGGCCGATCACCGGCATGGATGTGCAGGATCAGACCGTGCGCGGACAATATTCCAAGGGCAAGCGAGCCGGGGAGGCGCTGCCGGCCTATTACTTCGAGAAGAGTGTCGACCACGACAGTAATACCGAAACCTTCGTCGCGCTCAAGGCCGAGATCGACAACTGGCGCTGGGCCGGGGTGCCTTTCTATCTGCGTACCGGCAAATCCCTGGCCCAGCGCAAGTCGGAAATCATCATCCAGTTCAAATCCGTGCCGCATCGGCTGTTCCCGGGTAATGACACACCGGTCGGCAACCGCCTGGTGATTCGCCTGCAACCCGATGAGAGCATCAGCTTGTCGCTGATGGCCAAATCACCGGGGCGCGGCATGGCACTACAGGAGGTGGATCTGGATCTGCACTTTGACGAAGCCTTTCAGCGACGTCGCTGGGATGCCTACGAGCGGTTGCTGCTGGATGTGATTCAGGGCGACGCCACGCTGTTCATGCGCCGTGATGAAATCGAAGCCGCATGGCGCTGGGTCGACCCGATCATCGGCGGTTGGCATGAGGTCTACCGCTCGCCGAAACGCTACGCCGCCGGCGGTTGGGGGCCGGAAGCGGCAGACAGTCTGCTGGAGCGGAACGGGCATGTCTGGTTTGACGAGCGTTAGCAGGTTTCCGGGGCATTGCTGTAAAGGCGGGACTGCACCAGCGCATCCATGCGGCACAGTCCCGGCTGATACAGATTGGACGATTGACTTATCGAGGCCACTCTTCCTTCCGGCCCGGGCGTGCGCACGGTAGAATGCCGCGATGGATATCTCTCATTTGCTCAACTCTCTCAACGACGCCCAGCGCCAGGCTGTCACTGCATCCACCGGTCAACAGCTGGTGCTGGCCGGTGCCGGCTCCGGCAAGACTCGGGTTCTGGTGCATCGCATTGCCTGGCTGGTGGAAGTGGAAAAAGCTTCTCCCTGGAGCATTCTATCGGTCACCTTCACCAACAAGGCCGCTGCCGAAATGCGCCAGCGCATCGAGCAGTTGCTGGGTATTTCGCCGCAGGGCATGTGGGTTGGCACCTTCCACGGGCTGGCACACCGGCTGCTGCGTGCCCATTGGCGCGAGGCGGGACTGGCTGAACAGTTCCAGATTCTCGACAGCGATGATCAGCTGCGGCTGGTCAAGCGGGTGGTCCGCGAGCTGGGGCTGGATGAGAATCAGTGGGCACCACGGCAGGCGCAGTGGTGGATCAATGGTCAGAAGGATGAAGGCCTGCGCCCGCAGCATATCCAGGCCGCCGGTGATCTGTTCCTGACCACCATGCTGCGTATCTATACCGCCTACGAGCAGGCTTGCGCGCGGGCCGGCGTGGTCGACTTTGCCGAACTGCTGTTGCGTTCGCTGGAGCTGTGGCGCGATAACCAGCCGCTGCGCGAGCAATATCAGGCACGCTTCCGGCACATGCTGGTCGACGAATTCCAGGACACCAACGCGGTACAGTACGCCTGGCTGCGGCTGATTGCCGGTAGCAACCCGAGCCTGATGGTGGTGGGCGATGACGATCAGTCGATCTATGGCTGGCGCGGCGCGCGTATCGAAAATATCCAGCAGTTCCAGACGGATTACCCGGCCGCCGAGCTGATCCGCCTGGAGCAGAACTACCGCTCCACCGCGACCATCCTCAAGGCCGCTAACGCCTTGATCACCAACAACGCCGGACGCATGGGCAAGGAGTTGTGGACGGACGGCACTGACGGCGAGCCCATCTCGCTTTATGCCGGCTTCAACGAGCAGGACGAAGCGCGGTTCATTGTCGATCGCATCAGCGAGGCGGTCAGCGAAGGTATGGCGCGCAGCGAGATCGCCATTCTGTACCGCTCCAACGCCCAGTCGCGGGTGCTGGAAGAGGCGCTGCTGCGTGCGGCGATTCCCTACCGTATCTACGGCGGTCAGCGCTTCTTCGAGCGCGCCGAGATCAAGAACGCCATGGCCTACATGCGGTTGATTGCCAACCGGGGCGATGACGGCGCGCTGGAGCGCATCATCAACATCCCGACCAGGGGCATCGGCGACAAGACCCTGGAAGCCCTGCGCCAGCACGCCCGACAGCAGGATGTATCGCTGTGGCAGGCCGGTTGCGATCTGCTCGATAACAAGGGCTTGCCGGGTCGTGCCGCCAATGCAGTGCAGACCTTCATGCAGCTGATCGAGCAGCTTACCGAGCGCGTGGAAGGGGTGCCGCTGTACAGCATGGCGCAGCAGACCATCGAACACAGCGGCTTGCTGGCCTTCCACGAGAAGGAAAAGGGCGAGAAAGCCCAGGCCCGCGTAGAGAACCTGGAAGAACTGGTCTCCGCTGCCCGTGCCTTTGAAAACGACATGGCCGATGACGAAGAAGAGGGCGACACCTTGCTGGCCTTCCTGGCCCATGCCTCGCTGGAAGCGGGCGAAACCCAGGCCGACCGTTTCGAGGACAGCGTCCAGTTGATGACGCTGCACAGCGCCAAGGGTCTGGAATTCCCACTGGTTTTCCTGGCGGGCATGGAAGAGGGACTGTTCCCGCACAAGATGAGCCTGGAAGAACCCGGCCGTCTTGAAGAAGAGCGTCGACTGGCCTACGTCGGCATTACCCGCGCCATGCAGCAATTGATCATCACCTGGGCTGAAACCCGACGCCTGTACGGCAGCGAAACCTTCAACAAGGTCTCGCGCTTCGTCCGCGAAGTTCCTGCTGAATTCATTCGTGAAGTACGTCTGGGCAATCAGGTCAGCCGTCCCTTCGGTCCAGCCAAGGGGAAAGGCAGCATGTTTGCCCAGGAAGCCACCGACAGCACCGGTTTTGCGCTGGGCCAGCGGGTCATGCACTCTTTGTTCGGCGAAGGCGTGGTGCTCAATTACGAAGGCCACGGCGCTCAGGCGCGGATTCAGGTGAACTTCGATGATGAAGGCAGCAAATGGCTGATGGTGGCCTATGCGAAGTTGGAGGCGATTTGAGTCGCCATCCTGTGGATGGTTGAAAGCTTCCTAACGCTGCGATCAAACTACATGGCGGAAACCAATATGTCCGTTTTCCACCGGGATTTAGTCATTACCAGGCAGCCATAACCCTTGAGCGTACTGTTCTTCACTGTTTTTGAGGCTGCTCCGAGGACGCGTTTCAGCCAGCCAGTGGCGAGAACCCGCCCGCCAGAGAGCATTTCGCTTACCAGCAACTTCATGGATTCGTTGCAGTTCATATTGGTGGTTAACATGTCTTCGACAACTGATACTGTTTGATCAGTGAAGCGGGAGCGGGCCGCAAGGATTGCGGCGTCCTCACCGATAATGGCGGAAATGATGGAATAGAGTTGATCTTTTTCCTGCTCAGTCAGCTGCATCATTACCATCCTGTAAGAGCGTCATGATCGCCGCGGAGTTGAAGCCTCGCGACGTGATATGCAATAAATGCTCGTCCTGGGCATCCTGAACCACGATGGCTTCGCAGCGGGAAGAGCACGCGGTATACAGGGTAGCTCCGGGAATCTGGGCGGAGGCGAAAGCCGGATCTCCCAGGCTCTCTTTCAGCTCCTCGTGGGAGCGCTCGAATCTTGCCGCTTCCTCTGCGCCCAATTGGGCGACGCCTTTCAATCCAAACAGGTAAAGCGGATAGTCGCGAAGCGAGAAGGACGGATCGACGTTTTCCTGCTGGCGCGTTATCAGCGAGCCCGCAAAGTAGCGGCCATCGCTGAATTTGATTCCTGGGCCGTCTGAGTTGAAGAAGGTGGCCCCATCGAGCGAGTGGGTGGGTACATACGCGCTGAAATAACCACTGAAAAAGACTTTGGTCAGTCCCGTGGCATGGGCGTTTAAGTCTGCCATTGCCAGCGCGGCGAAGACTAAGAATCTGAATGATTTTGGCGTAGTCATATTTACTCCTCTGGGACCGGTAGTGCTGGATGGTACCAACGACGATGCTCAAGCGGCGGACCAGCTGCCAGGCTTGAGACCTGCTTCGCAATTCCGCTCGCCGGATTAGCGTTAGCCAGAAAGCCGACTCGG
>JASJKW010000063.1:0-3030 GCA_037621305.1 Pseudomonas sp. | reverse complement strand
TATCGGTGCTATCGCTACTGGCCACGCCGACATTTCTGAAATGTTGGCTTTTCAGGGACTCCTTGGCGCCGGTATTGTTTTGCTGGTGTTAAACATCTGGACCACCAACAACAATGCCTTGTATGCCTCTAGTCTAGGTCTGGCCAATATCACGGGGATAAAACGCGTACACCTAGTCTGGGGCGCCGGTATTATCGGTACGCTATTGGCTGAAATGCTCTACAACAATTTTGTCGGCTGGCTGACATTTCTCAGCATCGCATTACCACCCATTGGCGGCATCATCATCAGCGACTTCTATCTGCGTAATAGAACCGAGTATCCCTCTTTTGTCGGACATAAATTCAAAGAGGTAAATTGGGCTGCCATGGTTGCCTGGGCCGTTGCCATTGGTGCCTCGCTTGCCTCACCAGCAAGCGGTCCCTTCAGCATTGCCCCATTGAATGCCATTGTGACCGCCTTCCTCGCGTACAGCCTTGCCTGCAAACTGCTGTATTTCGCTGATAAGCGGGTCATGTCCTGATCACCGCAAGTTCTCACTACCTGGTCGCGCCGTATCAATCGAGTCTTCAGCAACTTGATTATCGGCGCACCACCACCATATAGACTCCATTGTCCTCGTAAATCCGGAGCACCATGACCCAGCCCAGCATCTTCGACGTCACCGCCGAGTCCTTCGACCGCCTCGTCCTGGAGCCGTCTTTTAACAAACCTGTGCTGGTGGATTTCTGGGCACCCTGGTGCGTGCCCTGCAAGGCACTATTACCCGCCCTGCTGAATATCACCGCCAGTCATGCCGGTAAGCTGTTGCTGGCCAAGGTCAACTGTGACGAGCAAACCGCGTTGACCGAGCGCTTCGGCATTCGCAGCCTGCCGACTGTGGTGCTGTTCAGAAACGGCCAGCCGGTGGATGGCTTTGCGGGCATTCAGCCGGAAAGTGATATTCGCGCGACGCTCGAACCGCATTTTTGAAAATCGCTGGTAAACGGCGGTGCCAGGCAGGCTGATATTCCCGGCGACGTGTTCAGAATGACAGGTACAGCTTGACCCTGAGAAATGGCGTTATAAGATAACGTTTAATTATTCTGCAGGATTGCCCGCTTCATGCCCCCACCCGTGATACAGCTTGAACAGGCCACTTTCGCCTGGCCCGGCCAACCAACGCTACTGGATATCGACACTTTCATCTTGCAGCCCGGCGAGCGGGTGTTTCTCAAGGGCCCTTCCGGCAGCGGCAAGACGACCCTGCTGAGCCTGCTCGGCGGCGTGCAGTTGCCGGCGCAAGGGCATATCCGCCTGCTTGGCCAGGATCTGGCGGGGCTGTCCAGTTCGGCACGCGATCGCTTTCGTGCCGACCACAGCGGCTATATATTCCAGATGTTCAATCTGCTGCCCTACCTGTCGATCACCGAGAACATCATCTTGCCCTGCCACTTCTCGCGCCTGCGCCAGCAGCGCGCAGTCGAGCGCCATGGCTCGATGGCGGCGGCGGCAGACGATCTGCTGCAGCAATTGGGTCTGAATCAGTCCGCGCTACGCGACAAACCAGTGGCCGAACTGTCCATCGGTCAGCAGCAACGCGTCGCCGCCGCCCGGGCATTGATCGGTAGTCCGGAATTGATCATTGCCGACGAGCCGACATCGGCACTGGATGCCGATACCCGCGAAGCCTTCCTCCAATTGCTGTTTGCCGAATGCAAGGCAGTGGGCAGCAGTCTGCTGTTTGTCAGCCATGATGCTGCGTTGGAATCACTGTTCGATCGTAGTCTGAATATGCATGAACTCAATCGCGCCAGCGCCAGGGAGACCAACTGATGTATCTATTGCGCATGGCCTTCCGCAGTCTGGCCAATCGACGTTTTTCCGCACTGCTGACCATTCTGACCATCGCCTTGAGCGTGACCCTGCTGCTGGGGGTGGAGAAGGTACGTACCGAGGCCCGTGCCAGCTTTGCCGGCACCATTTCCGGCACCGACCTGATCGTCGGGCCGCGTACCGGTTCGGTACAACTGCTGCTGTATTCGGTATTCCGTATCGGCAATCCGACCAGCACAATGGCCTGGGAGAGCTTTCAGAAAATCACCGCCCATCCGCGGGTGGACTGGGCGATCCCGATTTCCCTGGGTGATTCGCACCGTGGTTATGCGGTGCTGGGTACCAGCGCGGATTACTTCACCCATTTCCGCCATGGCCGCGATCGTCAACTCAGCTTCACCGACGGCCAGCCGTTCGATGATCTGTACGACGCGGTCATCGGTGCGGATGTCGCCAGCGAGCAAGGTTATGCCCTGGGCGATGAGCTGGTGCTGGGCCACGGCACCGGTTCGGTGAGCTTTATCGAGCACGATGATCACCCGTTCCGCGTCAGCGGCATTCTCGCGCGAACCGGTACGCCGGTGGATCGCACTCTGCACATCAGCCTGGCGGGCCAGGAAGCAGTGCATGCGGACTGGCACCACGGACGGCCCGCCGCCGCTGCCGACCATCACGACCATCACGACCATGCTCAACATGAGGGACATGAGCACGAGCATGAACACACCGACAGCCAGGATCTCACCCCGACCACCATCAATGCCGCGCTGCTGGGTTTGAACAACCGCGTTGCGGCCTTCGCGGTACAGCGCGATATCAACCGCTTCCCCGACGAGCCATTGATGGCCATCATGCCCGGCGTCGCCCTGCAGGAACTCTGGAGCCTGCTGGGCGTGGCGGAAAAAGCCCTGTTCATCGTCTCGGTGTTCGTCGTGCTCACCGGGCTGGTCGGCATGCTCACCGCCATTCTCGCCAGCCTCAACGAACGCCGCCGGGAGATGGCTATTCTGCGCTCGGTCGGTGCCCGGCCGCGGCATGTATTCAGTCTGCTGCTGCTGGAGGCCGCCAGCCTGTCAGCACTGGGTATCTTGCTGGGGCTGGGATTGATGTATCTGGCACTGTGGCTGGCGCAGCCACTGATTCTGTCGCAGTATGGCCTGTTCATCCCGCTGACAGCACCGGGCCCACGCGACTGGAGTCTGTTGGGTCTTATTC
>JASJKW010000062.1:0-3178 GCA_037621305.1 Pseudomonas sp. | reverse complement strand
TTGCCACCGCCACCCGAACCTATTCCCGAACTAGGTGAGCCCTTGCCAGGCGATCTGGGGCGTCCCATCCTGCGGGCTGAACGGGAAGCGGAAGTTCGCTTGTCTGGTGGGCCGGATGCTGCTGAAGCTGAGCGACTGGCGCGCCTGAAGGAAGCCGAAGAAGCAGCACGTGCACCGCTGTTCTACAAGACGGCAGGTCGAGGCAATGCTTCGCCCCAGCCATCGGGCGGTGCTGCAGTGCCAGCCGTGCCTGATCTGGCGCTTGTCGAAGGTGCAGCCAGCGTCACCGATGCCGTGCCCGCCCAGAACCTGCAGGGCAACAAAGAAGCATTTGCCCGTTCCGGGGCGCAAGGTGCGGGGAGTTCTCAGGCACTGACGGCCCCGCGTGCGCCGTACTCCTTGATGGCAGGCACCGTGATCTCTGCAGCCCTGGTGACGGGCATCAAGTCTGATCTGCCGGGCGACATCATCGCCACCGTCACCGAGCCGGTCTATGACAGCGCGACCGGTCAGCACGTGCTTATCCCGCAAGGCTCTCGCCTGATCGGCCGCTACAACAGCCAGGTGGCGTACGGCCAGAGTCGAGTTCAAGCCGTTTGGGACCGCATCATCCTGCCGGATACCTCGTCAGTGGCGCTCGACAGCCTGGCCGCTGCGGACACGGCGGGCTTTGCGGGCCTGGAAGATGAAGTGGACTGGCACTGGGACCGGATACTGGCCGGCGCAGCCCTGACGACACTGCTGGGTGTGGCTGCCGAGCTGGCCGCGCCTGACACCTCCAGCAAGGACGGCCGCATCGTCATCGCCACCCGCGACAGCGTGCATGAAACCGTAAATCAGGTCGGCCAGGAAATGACCCGGCGCAACATGAACATCCAGCCGACGCTGACCATCCGCCAGGGCATGCTGGTGCGGGTGGTAGTAAGCCGTGATCTGACCCTGCGGCCATACCGACCGCTGTTTATCAATAGGTGACTCGATGGTGACGAAATTGAAATTGGGCCCGCTGCCGCGCCAGGATAGCGCCAAGCTGACTCTCAACCTGCCGGCAGCGCTGAAGGAGGATCTAGAGAGATATGCCGTTGCACACAGTGAACTCTATGGTGAGCAGGTTGATGCTGCGGCCTTGATCCCCCACATGCTGGCCCACTTTCTTACGAATGACCGTGGTTTTAAACGTCGGCGGCAGGGGTGAGCGGGAGTCGCGAGGAGGTCTGTTGCCTTGGTCTACTGACTGAGTTAAAATCAACAGCAACACACCCGCCACACGTCCTACTTTCGAGTAGGGTTCTGCCTTAGGCAGACGTGCAAAAGGCGGGTTTTTTGCGTCTATTACCTGCCAATGGATCCTACTCGCGTCCCCTTCGACAAGCCAGCAACATCGCCCGAGCAGCTCCTTGTGAAATTGGAGCGGCAAGGCTTGCTCGTCGAGGGGAAACAAAGAGACATGGCGCTGAACTATATGCGCTTCGTTGGCGGCTATCGACTCAAAGGGTACTGGCATCACCTTGTTGATTCCGATACCAAGGCATTCCCACAAGGCTACACCTTCCTGCATCTTGTCGAGCGGTGCGAATTCGATCATGAATTGCGCACACTCACTATGGCAGCCATCGCCCGGCTTGAAGTCGCAGTGCGATCAGTTATGGTGAACTACCTCGGTCAGAAGCATTCACCGCATTGGTTTTTGGATGAGGGGCTATTCGATCCCGGCAAGCGTCAGGCGGTAGCAGACCTTAAAAAGAAAATCGAAGACGAAGTGCATCGGGCTCGCGACAAAACTTTCGTCAAGCACTATTTTTCGACCTACAGCGAACCGCCGCTACCTCCGAGCTGGTCGGTTTGCGAGTGCGTTACCTTCGGATTGTGGTCCAGGATATTCAAGCACCTGAAAGATCCGGTGGACCGAAAAGCGATAAGTCAACGCTTCAAGGTTTCCGTACCCGAAGTCTTCGAGTCATGGATTCACGCCTTGACTGTGCTACGTAACTTGGTTGCCCACAACGGTCAGTTGCTGCGCGTGACCCTTGGTGTGGGTCCGAGGAGCTATCGCCAGGCAAGTATTCGGTTTGTGGATTCCAAGTCTTTCTATGCCGTAGCGACGGTCATCAATTATCTGCTCACTCAAACAGGCCTGCCACAAGATTGGTCTGGCCAGCTCGCCGCACTGTTTGAAAAATACCCACGGATTTCCAGAGCAGACATAGGCTTTCCAGCAGACTGGAACGAACGATCGGGCTGGCGTTAGCTTGGTCCCTTCGCCGGAGTGAAGCCGGTACAAAGCTCCGTACCAACAGTTGAAAGTGGTGGCTCAGCATACACAGGAGCACATAAGCAAAGTATGCCTGCATACGCTCGGGTGTGCTCCAAGTTACCCCACTTTTTGATGGTGTAATTTTGGTGTAAACCCAGCGCCAAACCATGCCAAAACACGCCAAAATCGTAGTGGGTACAATTATGGCGCACATGCTATATCTAATTGAAAAATAAGAGAAAATTATCATTTCTCTACGCTAAAATTTACCCCTTCCAGCACCATGGGCGTGTGGGCGGACAGATCGGCAGCAGAAGTCATAGCACAGTTACAGGTCAGGGAATTCAACAACCAGGCCGCCCAGTAGGCGGCTGAGTCGATCTTGTAGCGAGGGCAGTCAAGCGGGGGGGAGGGAAGCGGCTGATTTAGTCTCGCGTGTTTCTCCTTAAGGAGCAGGGATATCCCGGTTTTGAGCATAGAGGTGCTTAATGCAATAATGGAAATGATAATCACTTCTATTTCGAAAACAGGATATGCCCATGTTCACACGTTGTCTTGCTTTGTCTGTCTTGTCTGCCGCTTTGCTCAGTGCCGGATCGCTTGCTCACGCCCAGTCGTCGGAGCTTGTCTCGCTGCCCTTGACGCCTGAGCTGGCACAAAAAACCTCGATTACGGCAGAAGGAGCCTTGCGCAAGGATCTGGCCTACGGGATTTATCAAGCGGTTTACAGCCCCTTTGATAATTCCTTGTATGTGGCCTCGGCAGAGCGGGCGCCGTCGGTTCGTGGCGGCGTGATCTATAAGCTGGACCCCATCACTCTGGATGTGAAGGGGACCATGTATACCGACCAGAGCAATTTCGGCCTGGCAAGGAACGCCTCGGGCGATACGTTGTACGTGACCAATAGTCTGGCTGCTGCCGTCT
>JASJKW010000061.1:0-5659 GCA_037621305.1 Pseudomonas sp. | reverse complement strand
TTCCGCTGCATCCTGCACCACCAACGCCTTTGTGCCGGTGCTCAAGGCGATCAATGACAAGTACGGCATCATCAATGGTCACGTGGAAACCGTTCACTCGTACACCAACGACCAGAACCTGATTGACAACTTCCACAAGGGTGATCGCCGGGGCCGTAGCGCTGCGCTGAACATGGTCATCACTGAAACCGGCGCGGCCAAGGCTGTGGCCAAGGCGCTGCCGGAGTTGTCCGGCAAGCTCAGCGGCAACGCCATTCGCGTACCGACGCCGAACGTATCCATGGCTATCCTCAACCTGAATCTGGAAAAGTCGACCGATCGCGATGAGGTGAATGACTACCTGCGTCACATGGCTCTGCATTCCGAGCTGCACAAGCAGATCGATTTCACCAACAGTCAGGAAGTGGTCTCCACCGACTTCGTCGGTTCGCGCCACGCCGGTGTGGTGGATGCCGAAGCGACCATCTGTAACGACAATCGGGTCATCCTGTACGTCTGGTATGACAACGAGTTCGGCTATAGCTGTCAGGTCGTGCGAATTCTGGAGGACTTGGCCAGCGTCAACCCTCCGGCTTTCCCGGCGTAATAGCTGGTAATGAAAAAAGGCGCTCCGGCGCCTTTTTTCATGGGCCGATTTTGATGCGGACGGGGTCGCTGGTGCCGGTTACTTGACCTGAATCAAGTGGATCGTCCGGCCTGCGACACCATGTCCCATGAAACCCTGAAAAAACCCCGTGGTGAGTAGCTTTGACCCGCCATGCTCTTTATACTTAACGGGATTTTTTGGTCGGGGTCGTGGTCGCGTTGTTGATTCTCCTCCTGTCAGGTTCAGCGGAGCCGATTGGGCGCTCCAAACGTCAGCCATTACCCTTAACAACTCCCTATGTGATTAGGCTATTCGTATGATAAATATCAAACGGGGCTTGGATTTGCCAATCACCGGCTCACCCGAGCAACGTATTGAGGACGCCCGTCCAGTCAGAAGCGTTGCGGTCATAGGTTTCGATTACCACGGTATGAAACCTACGATGGAAGTGAAGGCCGGTGATCGGGTACAAGCGGGACAGCTCCTGTTCAGTGACAAGAAAACACCTGGCGTTCTCTACACGGCGCCTGTCAGTGGGGTGGTCAGCGCGGTCAATCGTGGTGAAAAGCGCGTGCTGCAATCTGTCGTGATCGATGTCGAAGGCGACGATGCCATTGACTTCGGCAGTCACGCTGCCGACGGCCTGGAAGGGCTCGACCCGCAAGCCGTGCGCGAGAAACTCATTCGCTCAGGTCTGTGGACTGCTCTGCGTACCCGCCCGTACAGCAAGGTGCCCGCGGTAGATGCTACGCCCACCTCTATTTTCGTCACGGCTATCGATACTCATCCGCTCGCTGCCGATCCAGCTGTCGTGCTGCAATCCTGTGCTGCGGATTTCGAAAATGGCCTGAGAGTGCTGGCGCGTTTGGCTGGTGTCTGGCTGTGCAAGGCTGATGGTGCGGCGATTCCCGGCGAGAATGTTGCCGGTGTACGCACCGAAAGCTTTGCCGGTCCGCACCCGGCTGGTCTGCCGGGGACCCATATCCACATGCTGGATCCGGTCAGTGAAAACCGCCAGGCATGGCACATCAACTATCAGGACGTGGTTGCAGTGGGCCGCTTGTTCACCACCGGCAAACTTTCGGCTGAACGCGTCATCGCACTCGCTGGGCCGCAGGTTGAACGCCCGCGTCTGCTGCGTACGGTACTCGGTGCCAATCTGCAGGAATTGGTCGCAGGGGAAATGAAAGCAGGCGACAACCGCATCATTTCCGGTTCTGTGCTGGGTGGCCGTATAGCGCGTGGTTCGGTGTTGTTTCTGGGGCGCTACCACCTGCAGGTCTCGGTGTTGCTGGAAGGCAATTACCGTGAAATGCTGCACTACCTGCGTGCCGGTACTGACAAACATTCGATTCTGAATATCTTCGTCTCGAAACTGGCCCCGTCCAAGTTGTTCAACTTCACTACCAGCACCAATGGCAGCCCTCGCGCCATGATTCCGGTCGGCAACTATGAAGAGATCATGCCGCTGGACATCCTGCCGACTCAGTTGCTGCGTTATCTGATCGTCGGTGATACCGAGATGGCCCAGAAGCTGGGTTGTCTGGAGCTGGACGAAGAGGATCTCGCGTTGTGCAGCTACGTGTGTGCAGGCAAGTACGAATATGGCCCGATCCTGCGTGACAATCTCACGCGCATTGAGAAGGAGGGTTGATCAATGGGACTGCGCAGTTTTCTTGACAAGATCGAGCATCATTTTGAAAAGGGCGGTAAGCACGAGAAGTGGTATGCGCTTTACGAAGCAGCCGATACCTTTCTGTACAAGCCCTCAAGCGTAACCAGAACCACTGCTCACGTGCGTGACGGCATCGACCTCAAGCGCATGATGATCACTGTCTGGTTGTGTACTTTCCCAGCCATGTTCTTCGGTATGTGGAACGTCGGCTTCCAGGCCAACAACATTTTTGCGGTCAATCCTGAACTGCTGGCGGATCAGGACAACTGGCGTATTGGTGTGATCGCCATGTTCGCCGGGTTTGACCCAGGCAGTATCTGGGACAATATAGTCCACGGTGCCACCTGGTTCGTGCCTATCTACGCGGTGACCTTCATCGTCGGCGGTTTCTGGGAAGTACTGTTCGCCTCCATCCGCAAGCATGAAGTAAACGAAGGTTTCTTCGTTACTTCGGTGCTCTTCGCGCTGATCGTGCCGCCGAGCATTCCGCTGTGGCAGGTCGCCCTGGGCATCAGCTTCGGCGTGGTCATCGGCAAGGAGATTTTCGGTGGTACCGGGAAGAACTTCCTCAACCCGGCACTGACCGGTCGTGCCTTCCTGTTCTTTGCCTACCCGGCGCAGCTTTCCGGTGATGCGGTCTGGACCGCGGTTGATGGCTTCGCTGGCGCTACCGCGCTGAGCATGGCCGGTGCCGGTGGTGTTGATGCGGTGATCAGTGGTGGCTTGAGCTGGATGGACGCCTTCATCGGCACCATGCACGGCTCCATTGGTGAAACCAGCACCCTGGCGATCTTCATTGGTGGTGCGGTACTGCTGATGACCAAGATTGCTTCCTGGCGCATTGTCGCCGGGGTGATGATCGGCATGATCGCGCTGAGCATGCTGTTCAACGCCCTGGGCTCGGATACCAACCCGATGTTCTCCATGCCGTGGTATTGGCACATGGTCACTGGTGGTTTTGCCTTCGGCATGATCTTCATGGCGACCGACCCGGTGTCCGCCTCGATGACCAATCTCGGCAAATGGATCTTCGGTGGGCTGATCGGCGTCATGGTAGTCCTGATCCGTGTGGTCAACCCGGCCTTCCCGGAAGGCATGATGCTGGCGATTCTGTTCGCCAACCTGTGTGCACCGCTGATCGATCATTTCATCGTTCAAGCCAATATCAAGCGGAGGCTGGCGCGCAATGTCTAGTCAAAAAGAATCCACCGTCCGTACGCTGGTAGTGGCCCTGCTGGTGTGTCTGGTCTGTTCCGTATTCGTGGCTGGCGCGGCAGTCGCGCTGCGCCCGATTCAGATCGAGAACAGCCTGCTGGACAAGCAGCGCAATATCCTGGCTATTGCTGGTCTCGGAAATGCTTCCATGAGTGGATCCGAAGTCAAAGCCTTGTTCAATGAGCGCATTGTTGCTCGTCTGGTTGATCTGGAAACCGGAAAGTTCAGCGATGAGTTCGATGCGCGGAGCTTTGATCCACTGGCGGCTGCCAAGGATCCGGCTCTGTCGGAGAATCTGTCCGGCGCTGAAGATATTGCCTCGATCAATCGGCGTGAAAACTACAGCGTAGTGTATATGGTTGAGAATGATGAGCAGCAGATGGAAACTCTGATTCTGCCCGTTCGCGGCTATGGTTTGTGGTCGACGCTGCACGGTTTCATGGCGTTGCAGGGTGACCTGAACACGGTTCAGGGTTTCGGCTTTTACCAGCATGCCGAGACCCCCGGTCTGGGAGGGGAGGTGGATAACCCCAACTGGCGTGGACTGTGGCCTGGCAAGGAGATTTTCAATGACGAAGGTCAACTGGCCATTCGCGTAATCAAAGGTAGCGTCGATTCTGCCAGTCCGAATGCCGATCATCAGATTGACGGTCTGGCCGGGGCCACGCTGACAGCCAACGGGGTCAACAACCTGTTGCAGTACTGGCTGGGCGAGAACGGCTTCGGTTCCTTTATTGATAACCTGCGCTCAGGGGAGGCTTGATCATGTCACAGCCGACAATCAAACAGGTCCTGCTGGACCCGATTTTCAATAACAACCCTATTGGCCTGCAGATCCTCGGGATCTGTTCGGCCCTTGCTGTCACCTCGAACCTGAATACCGCGCTGGTGATGAGTATCGCCCTGACGCTGGTGACCGGGTTCTCCAACCTGTTCATTTCGATGATCCGCAGCCAGATCCCCAATTCGATCCGCATGATCGTTCAGATGGTGATCATTGCCTCGCTGGTGATCCTGGTGGATCAGGTACTCAAGGCCTACGCCTATTCGCTGTCCAAACAGCTGTCGGTATTCGTTGGTCTGATCATCACCAACTGTATCGTCATGGGGCGCGCAGAAGCCTTCGCCATGCAGAACCCCCCGGTGCTGTCGTTCTTCGATGGTATCGGCAACGGTCTGGGTTACAGCATCATGCTGATCGGCCTGGGTATCGTGCGCGAGCTGTTCGGTGCCGGCAAACTGATGGGTTACACCATCATTCCAGTGGTCAATGATGGCGGCTGGTATATGCCTAACGGTTTGCTGCTGCTGCCTCCGTCTGCGTTCTTCCTGATTGGTCTGTTCATCTGGGCTCTACGGGCATGGAAGAAGGAGCAGGTGGAAGCACCTGACTTCCGCATGGCCCCGCAGGTTTCCAAGCAGGAGGCGTACTAATGTAGCATTACATCAGTCTGTTCGTCAAAGCCGTGTTCGTGGAGAACATGGCGCTGGCGTTCTTCCTCGGTATGTGTACCTTCATTGCCATTTCCAAGAAGGTAGAGACGGCTATCGGTCTGGGTATTGCGGTTGTCGTGGTGCAGGCCATCACGGTGCCGGCCAACAACCTCATCTATACCTATCTGCTCAAGGACGGTGCACTGGCATGGGCCGGTCTGCCCGACGTGGATCTCAGCTTCCTCGGTCTGTTGAGCTACATCGGTGTGATCGCGGCTATCGTGCAGATTCTCGAGATGCTGCTGGACAAGTTCGTGCCCGCACTCTACAACGCGCTGGGCGTGTTCTTGCCACTGATCACCGTGAACTGCGCCATCATGGGCGGCACGCTGTTCATGGTAGAGCGGGACTACAACCTGTCCGAGAGTGTGGTTTATGGCTTCGCTTCCGGCACGTCCTGGGCTCTGGCGATCGCGCTGTTGGCGGCGATCCGCGAGAAGCTCAAGTACAGCGACGTTCCCGATGGACTGCAAGGCCTGGGCATCACCTTCATTACAATCGGACTGATGTCGCTGGGCTTCATGTCTTTCTCTGGCGTACAGCTGTAAGGATGGAGTGAGCAGATGAACTATGAAATTTTTCTTGCCATCGGCATGTTCACAGCCATCGTGCTGGTGCTGGTGACAGTGATCCTCATCGCCCGTTCCAAGTTGGTGAGCAGCGGCGATGTCAGTATCGAGATCAACGGC
>JASJKW010000060.1:0-6126 GCA_037621305.1 Pseudomonas sp. | reverse complement strand
AGGTCGCTACCCGGACGCTCGCCGAGCAGCGTAACAGAAGGCGCCTGCTGGCCGTGTTGTTCATTGATCTGGATCGCTTCAAGTCAATCAACGATACCCTCGGACACCGAGTTGGTGACTTGCTGTTGCAGGCAGTAGCGGGACGCATCACTCACATGCTTGAGCACGGCGACGAGGCCGCGCGCTTTGGTGGAGATGAATTTGTGGTGCTGCTGGCTGGCAACCGCTCCGAGCAGGAAATTGTCGGTTGGGTGGACAGGCTGACCCAGCATCTGTCTGCCTCGTATCAATTGGAGGGCAGCGAGGTGAACACCAGTCCCAGCATCGGGATCAGTATCTGTCCGCGCGATAGTCTGGATGTGGATAGCTTGATCCGGCATGCCGACGCGGCTATGTATTCGGCCAAACGGGCTGGCCGCGGCCAATATCGGTTTTTTGACCCATCGCTGAATGTCACGGATGTGCAGGAGTTCTACCTCGAACAGGCCTTTGGCGAGGCACTGTCCACCCATCAGTTCGTTCTGCATTACCAGCCGCAGATCGATCTGTATTCGATGTCGATTGTCGGCTATGAAGCCTTGGTGCGCTGGCAGCATCCGGAGTTCGGGTTGATCTATCCGGATCGTTTCATTCCGATAGCTGAGCGCAGCGGCTTCATCATCCGGTTGGGTGCAGAGGTCATCTCCATGGCCTGCCGTCAGCTGGCTGCCTGGGCCGAAACCGATATCACCGCACGGGTGGCAGTCAATGTGTCAGCGCTGCAACTGAGCCAGCCACAGTTCAGTGACATGGTGCTGGGCGAACTTGAGCGGGCAGGGGTTGAGCCATGGCAGTTGGAGCTGGAAATTACCGAGACCGCCGTTCTGGAGCATGAAAGCCTGGCCATAGCCAGCCTGGAAGCGCTCAGGGCGGCTGGTCTGAATATCAGCCTGGATGATTTCGGCAAGGGATATGCTGGCTTTGCGCATTTGCAATCGTTGCCGGTGAACAAGCTGAAAATCGACCGCAGTCTCATCGCCCAACTGTCCAACAGCCCGGATGACAGCCTCATCGTTTCCTCCACCATCACCCTGGCCAAGCGCCTGTCGCTGGGTGTGGTGGCAGAGGGAGTGGAAACGCCGGAGCAGCTGGTATATCTGCGCCTCGCGGGCTGCGACATTGTTCAGGGTTATCATTTCAGCCGGCCGATAGCTGCCGAGCTGGTTTCCGATTTCGAGTGCGGTTTTCAGGCTGCCAGGGTTGTTACAACATGAGAGTCTTCATACGTCTTCTGCAGGCGCTGGTCGTCTGTCTCTATTCGCCGGTCGTATTGGCGGAAACGTCGCTGTGTCGCGAGGGCGCTTTGCGCATCAGCGCGGTGCCGGTAAAGAATATCGACGAACTGATCGAGGAGTATCAGCCTTTGGCTGAGCTGCTGAGTGACGGCTTGGGTGTGCCGGTACAGATTCTTCGATCCAGCTCCTATGAGGGCGTGATTGACGCCATCGTTTCCGGCGGTGCGGATATTGCTTTGCTGGGGCCTGCCTCCTATCTGATGGCGTACCAACAGAACAATCAGCTGGAGGCGTTTGCTTCCATGGCGCTGGA
Organism: Pseudomonas sp.; assembly: GCA_037621305.1. GTDB lineage: Bacteria > Pseudomonadota > Gammaproteobacteria > Pseudomonadales > Pseudomonadaceae > Halopseudomonas. Next base: position 4,539 of record JASJKW010000060.1, on the reverse strand, counting down.
GGGCGGACATTTCTCTCCGGCTGGTGACTATTATCAATCTGTGCTGGTGGTGCGGAGCGACAGCGGCATGCGGACTCTGCAGGATACCCGCGGTGGGCGCGTGGCGCTGAATGACCCTGCCAGCACCTCCGGCGCGCTGATACCCAATAGGGAGTTTCCGGAGCGCGCGGGTGTACCGCTGAACGAACATTTTTCCGGGCAGGTCTATGCCGGGTCCCACGACAAGGCACTTGATGCCCTGCTGGAGGGGCGGGTTGATGCGGCTTTTGTATCCGCTGTGCGCGTCGACGAATATCTACGGCGTGGGCTGATCACTGTTGATTCATTACGGGTACTCTGGCGCTCGGCACCCATTCACTATGATCCCTTTGTTTTCAGCAGTGAGGTATGCCCACAGCTGAAAACTCGGGTTCGTGAGTTAATGCTCGAACAGTCACCCGAAATGAGCGCTTTTCTGCGCTCGCAGCGCACCACCCGGATCATTCCGGTCAGCCATCAGGATTACGGGCGACTGCTCCAGCTGATGACGCCGCGCTGAATCAGCGGCGCTCCAGCAGCACCCCTGACTCCATGTGGTGGGTATAGGGGAACTGATCGAACAGGGCGCAGCGGACGATGCGGTGAGTCTCGTGCAGTTCGTCGAGGTTGGCCGCCAATGTCAGCGGGTTACAGGACACATAGAGAATCCGGCGATACCCTTTGACCAGCTCGAGTGTGGCCGGATCCAGCCCGGCGCGGGGCGGGTCGACGAATACCGTGCCGAAGTCATAACCGCTCAGATCGATACCCTGCAGACGGCGAAACTCACGTACTCCGGTCAGCGCCTGGGTGACTTCCTCGCTGGCGAGGCGCACCAGAGTGACGTTGTCCACGTGATTGAGGGCAATGTTCTCCAGCGCGGAGCGCACTGAGCTTTTGGACAGCTCCGTAGCCAGTACCCGGCGGAAACGGGTGGACAGCGGCAGGGTGAAGTTGCCGTTGCCGCAATACAGCTCCAGCAGGTCATCAGGATTGTCTCCGGCTGCATCCAGTGCCCAGCCGAGCATGTGCTGGTTGACCTGTCCATTGGGCTGGGTGAAGCCACCTTCCGCTTGCTGATACCGCCAGGTACGCCCGTTGACGGTTAACTCTTCCAGCACATGATCGCGCTGCAATACGCGCTTGCGGCCGCGGCTACGGCCGATCAGCAGGATATCCAGCTGTTCGGCCAGTTGCTGGGCGGCGATATCCCACTGCTCATCGATCGGACGGTGATAGCACAGGGTAACCAGCGCCTCGCCGGACAGCGTGGTGAGAAACTCCACCTGAAACAGTTTGCGACCCAATACCGGGTCGGCTTTGCAGGCTTCCAGCAGCGGCATCATCAGGGCGTTGATACGCTCGCTGGCGATAGGCAATTGTTCGATCAGAATCGGCTGGCGATTGTTGCCTGGTTCGAACATGGCGTAGTGCGGTTGGCCCTGCTCATACCACAGGCGGAACTCTGCCCGTAACCGGAAGTGCTCCAGCGGCGAAGCGAATACCTCGGGAGCCGGTGCGGCGAAGGGCTGCAGCAATGCAATCAATTGCTGACGCTTTTCCTCGAGCTGGCGTTCATAGCCGGCGGGATCGAATGCCAGGCCCATCAGCTGAAGAACCCGAGCTTGACGATGAACAGTGCGGACAGCACATACAGACTCGGGTTGAGTTCGCGCCAGCGGCCGGACAGCAACTTGATTGCGGTCCAGGAGATGAAGCCCAGGGCGATACCGTTGGCGATGGAGAAGGTCAGCGGCATGACCAGTGCCGTCACCACCACCGGGGCGGCTTCGGTCAGGTCCTCCCAATCAACCTGCACCAGGCCACTGGTCATCAGTACTGCAACAAAAAACAGCGCGGGAGCGGTGGCAAACGCAGGTACTGCACCAGCCAGCGGGGAAAGAAACAGGCTAAGCAGAAAGAGTATGGCAACCACGCAAGCGGTGAGACCGGTGCGGCCGCCAGCCGCAGTGCCGGCGGCGGATTCAACATAACTGGTCGTCGTGGAGGTGCCCATCAGCGAGCCGGCCATGGTGGCGGTGCTGTCCGCCATGAGCGCGCGGCCCAGACGTGGCAGCTTGCCATCCTTGTCGACCAGCCCGGCCTTCTGCGCGACGCCGATCAAGGTGCCGGAAGTGTCGAACAGATCAACGAACAGGAAGGCGAAGATCACGCTGATCAGGCCGACTTCCATGGCGCCCTTGATATCCAGCTGCAGCAGGGTTGGGGTCAAACTCGGTGGCGCGGAGACGAAGCCGCTGGCATTGGTCAGGCCGAGCATCAGGCTGATCAGGGTAACCAGCAGAATGCCGATCATCACAGCACCAGTCACTCGGCGGTAGGCCAGCGCAACGATGACGGCAAAGCCCAGTGAGGCCAGGATAGGGCCGGGTTGGGTCATATCTCCGGCGCCGACCAGCGTGGCAGGGTTGTCGACCACGATGCCGGCACTTTTCAGGGCGATCAGCGCCAGAAACAGACCGATGCCTGCGGCAATCGCTGAGCGCAGCGGCAAGGGGATGCTGTTGATCACCCACTCACGGATCTTGAAAATGCTCAGCAGAAAGAATATCAGGCCGGAAATGAATACCGCACCCAATGCCACCTGCCAGCTGTAGCCCATGGAGCCGACCACCGTGTAGCTGAAAAAGGCGTTCAGGCCCATGCCCGGTGCGAGTGCGATCGGGTAGTTGGCCCACAAGCCCATGATCAGTGAGCCGATGGCTGCAGCCAGGCAGGTAGCGACGAACGCCGCACCTGGATCAAGACCTGCATCCGCCATCATCACCGGGTTGACGAAAATGATGTAAGCCATCGTCAGGAAGGTGGTGACGCCGGCAATTATCTCGGTACGAGCAGTGGTGCCGTGAGCTTTGAGTTGGAACAGTCTATCCAGCATGGGGCAGTCTCGGTTAGGGTGGGGCCGAAAAGCGCGGCATTTTAGCCTATTCGAGCGCCCGGCGCAGCATTGCCGGGAGCAGTGGTTGTTGGTGAAGCGGCGCCGAGGGTGAATTTTTGCAATTGTTGTGTCAGGCTTTACGACCCTTTTTTGCGGAGAGCCGCCATGAGCACTACATTCGACACCGATGAGCAACGCGTCAGCTACGGCATTGGCCGCCAGATGGGCGACCAGCTGCTGTCCAGTAACATTCCCGATCTGGCCGTTGATCTGGTCATGGCTGGCCTGCGTGATGCCTACACTCAGCAACCCAGCCAGGTTGAGGAAGCAGCCATGCAGGCGGCCTTCCAGACACTGCAGGAGAAGATGCAGGCGCTTGGCGAAGAATCCGCCCGTGCTGCCGGCAAGGCTGGTCTGGAGTTTCTCGAGCGCAACGCAGCACGTGACGGCGTGGTGACGCTGCCATCGGGTCTGCAGTATGAAGTGGTCAATGCCGGTACCGGCGCCACGCCGACCGCCAGCTCCACCGTACGTACCCATTACGAAGGTACCTTGATCAGCGGCGAAGTGTTCGACAGCTCCTACAAGCGCGGTCAGCCAGCTGAATTCCCGGTGGGTGGCGTTATTGCTGGCTGGACCGAGGCATTGCAGCTGATGCAGGAAGGGGCCAAGTGGCGCCTGTTCATTCCTTCCAATCTGGCCTACGGCGAACGCGCAGCCGGCAGCATTCCGCCGCACAGCACGCTGATTTTCGATATCGAGTTGATTGCGGTTCTGTAAATGATTACCCGGGGCGCCGAAGGCGTCCCGGGTGGGTCACGGCAATAGAGTGGAAATCAGAATGACCGGTCTACCGAAAACCGGGCCAGCTGCTCCAAAGCATCGCGATAGGTGGACGGCGGCAGGGTCTGCAGCAGGTTGATCGCTTCGTCGGCGTGCTGACGGGCCAGATTGGCGGTGTATTCCAGTGCGCCACTGTTTTCCACTGCCTCACGGATCGGCGCGATGTCATCGGTGCCACCTTTCTGGATAGCCTTGCGTACCAGGGCGGCCTGTTCGGCTGTGCCTTCGCGCATGGTATAGATCAGCGGCAGAGTAGGTTTGCCCTCCGCCAGATCATCGCCGACATTCTTGCCCATGGCTTCTGCGTTGCCGCTGTAGTCCAGCAGGTCATCCACCAGTTGGAAGGCGATACCCAGGGAGTCACCGTAACGACGCAGTGCTTCGGCCTGCTCCGCCGGTGCGCCAGCCAGGATGGCAGCGGTATGGGTCGAGGCTTCGAACAGCATGGCAGTCTTGCTGCGGATGACTTCCATATAGGTTGCTTCGTCGGTGCTGGCATCACGTACCTTGGACAGCTGCAGGACTTCGCCTTCGGCGATCACATTGGTGGCGCTGGCCAGGACCTGCATGATGCGCATGTCGTTCAGTGCGACCATCATCTCGAAGGAGCGTGAGTACAGAAAGTCGCCGACCAGCACGCTGGCAGCATTGCCCCACAGGGCGTTGGCAGTGGAGCGGCCCCGGCGCAGGTCGGAAGTGTCAACCACATCGTCGTGCAGCAGCGTCGAGGTGTGCATGAATTCGATGATGGCGGCCAGCGTATGTGGGCGAGCATCGGT
>JASJKW010000059.1:0-6762 GCA_037621305.1 Pseudomonas sp. | reverse complement strand
TGACCGGTCACGTATTACTCCATTGTCTCGGTTGCTTCATGGGTGCTGCGGTAAGCGTTATGCATCACTTCGATCAAGCAGTCTTCGAGCTCAAAGCGCTCCAGCAACAGGCCGCCGAGCTTCAGCAGGCGCGAATGCATGACATCCAGCTTGAGCGCACGCGTATTCTTCGGGCCATAGTAATCGTTGAATATGACAGCGAACTGCGTGATTGTTTCGATTCGTGGGATGACTTGGCGAATCAGGTCCAGGGCGCGTTCGTCGCCGACCTCTTCAGCGCCCCGCACGAGCTGTTCATAGACCGCGAAATGCCCAGCCGAGACATAGTCCAGCAGGCAGCTGCAGAAGTTGTTGAGTAGTTCTTGCGGACTGACGTCGGGGGCCTGCCGATCACGCAGAGCTATATAGTGCTCCACGAGCTTCTCGCGTTCAGCCAGCCAGCGGTCGATGAGTTGGTCGACTCCGCCCCAGCGTTCCTGAGCTGTTGTGCACCTTTCCAGCATGATCCACCTCATCTTGCCTTGTGAGCCGGGATTGGGACTGCTGTTCCCGTGGAAGCAACAGAATAGGCCAGTCCGTACGGCGGTATCAAGACTTGCGGTGGCGTGGTGTGTTTCAGTCTTCGCGGCGGATCAATTGAACCAGTCCGAACAGCGCAAAGCCGATGAAGGCCAGCAGCGTGCATTCGGCAATACTCAAACCGAGAAAGGTCCAGGTCACCTTGGCGCAGTCGGCGGTGCCGCTGAACAGCAGGGTGAGCATCTCGAATACCGGTAATACATCCACCATGTAGTCGAGGCTGGGCAGGCAGGATGGCAGCTGATCGGCTGGTTGGTGCTGCAGCCAGACCTGACGGCTGGCGGTGGCGCCGCCGAATACCGCAAACAGAGTGACGCCGAAGGCATAGGCACGGGCAGCCAGATTGCGGCGGTGTTCACGTTTGGGTTGTGGGTTGTGCAGCACGGCGGCCAGGCAGACCAAGCCGATAAGCAGAATGGCAAAGCGCTGTACTATGCACAGAGGGCAGGGCAGCAAGCCCATGACGTATTCCATGTAATACGCTGCCGCCAGAAGCAGGGCGCAGGTGATGAAGGCGAGCAGGTAAAGCGGGCGTGAAGCAGGCAGGGTCATGCGCACATCCATAGCTGGTGGGAAGCGGCAAATACCTTAGATGAAGGCAGAGTAGCTGACAAGAGGCGCAAGCGTCGCCGACCGCAGAGCGGGCCGGCGAGCGCGAACAATCAGGCGTCGGCTGCTTCGGCAGTGCGGCGCTGCTCGGCCTGGGCGAACAGGGCGTCGAAGTTGACCGGAGCCAGCATCAGGGGAGGGAAGCTGCCACGCAGCACCAGGCTGTCGATGGCCTCGCGCGCATAAGGGAACAGGATGTTCGGGCAGAAGGCGCCGAGCGTGTGGCGCATACCGGCTTCATCCAGACCGGTGATGGCGAAGATACCGGCCTGCTGTACTTCGGCGATGAAGGTAACTTCCTCTTCGCCATTGGTGACAGTGGCGGACAGGCTCAGTACGACTTCGTAGATGCCTTCCTGCAGCTCGGTGTGGCGCGTGTTCAGGTCGAGATTGACCTTCGGGTTCCATTGGCTCTGAAACACTGCCGGCGCTTTCGGGGACTCAAAGGAGAGGTCCTTGATGTAGATGCGCTGCAGATTGAACTGCACCTGCGGCTGGTTACCTTGTGCGCCATTGGCGGTTGTGTTGTTCTGTTGTTCGTCAGCCATGTTCAGTCCTTGTTGGTTCTATTGGTCTTGGGCTACCTGTAAGTTCAGCCCGCCAGCATTGTATCCAGTTTGCCCGAGCGTTCCAGTGCTATCAGTTCATCACAGCCGCCGACATGGGTACCGTTGATCCAGATCTGCGGTACCGAGGTCCGGCGGGCCAGACGGGTCATCTCGGCGCGCACGTCGGGCTTGCCGTCTACCCGGATCTCGTTGTAATCGGCACCTTTGCTGTCCAGCAGTTGCTTGGCGCGGCTGCAGAACGGACAGTAATTGCTACTGTATATAGTGATGTCAGTCATATCAGCCTTTAACAAGTGGCAGGTTGTCTGAACGCCAGCCTCCGATGCCACTGGCCAGCCGGCTTACCTGATTGTAGCCTGCGGCCTTCAGCTGCTTGGAGCAAGGGCCGGAGTGCTGGCCGTTGGCACACACCAGAATAATCGGGCGCTCCTTGTGCTTTTCCAGCTCGACCATCCGAGTGGCGAAGCTGTCCTGAGGAATGCTGATCGAGTCGACAATATGCCCGGCGGCGTAGTCCTTCTTCGGGCGCACATCGACGACCAGCGCGTTTTCCCGGTTGATCAGCGCCGTAGCCTGCTGTGTGGTGATGGCTTTGCCGGCCTTGCGACCTTCGGTAATGATCAGCAGCGCCAGTACAATCAGGAAGGCGGTGGTCAACCAATAATGATTGCCTATGAACTCGATAAGATGCTGTAGAAACTGCATGAAGTATAATTCCGGAATCGTTGAAGGCCGCCAGTATACACAGCCCGGTCGGGTGGCAGAACCTCCGGTGTGCATGACACACCGCAGCCGGGCAAGTAAACTGGCGGCAGCATGCCTGCCGCGGCGCGGCAGTGCACTCCCTTGCCTCTTTCATACAGCGAGTCTAATCGGATGACAGCAACTCCCAAACCCGTGGTATTGATGATTCTGGATGGCTTTGGACACAGTGATTCACCTGAGTCCAACGCCATCATGGCCGCCAACACCCCCGTCTGGGATCGCCTGTGGGCGAATGCACCGCATACCCTGGTTTCCGGTTCCGGTATGGATGTGGGGTTGCCGGACGGTCAGATGGGCAACTCCGAAGTCGGTCACATGAACCTCGGTGCAGGCCGGGTGGTGTATCAGGATTTCACCCGGGTGACCAAGGCCATCGACGATGGCGACTTCTTCACCAATGACGCCATTTGTCAGGCGGTCGACAAGGCGGTCCAGGCGGGTCGCGCGGTACATGTCATGGGCCTGCTGTCGCCGGGTGGCGTGCACAGTCATGAGAGTCAGATGGTCGCCATGGTCGAGCTGGCGGCCGGCCGCGGTGCCGAGCAGATTCACGTGCATGCCTTCCTCGATGGCCGCGATACGCCACCAAAAAGCGCCGCGCCGTCCCTGGTGCTGCTGGAGCAGGCTTATCAGCGCCTGGGCAAGGGGCGTACGGCCAGCCTGATCGGTCGTTATTTCGCGATGGACCGGGACAATCGCTGGGAGCGTGTCGAAGCAGCCTATAACCTGATCAGCGAAGGGCAGGGTGAATTCAGCGCTTCCAGCGCTGAGGCTGCGCTGGAAGCGGCCTACCAGCGTGGCGAGACCGATGAGTTCGTCAAGGCGACCGTTATCGGCGAGCCGGTGCGTGTGGAAGATGGCGACGCTGTGATCTTCATGAACTTCCGCGCCGACCGCGCCCGTGAATTGAGTCGGGCCTTCGTTCAGCCGGACTTTGACGGCTTTGCCCGGCAGCGTGCGCTGAACATGGCCGGTTACGTCATGCTCACCCAATATGCAGCCGATATTCCCGCCCCCTGCGCTTTCCCGCCGTCCTCGTTGACCAATGTGCTGGGCGAATATCTGGCCAACAACGGCAAGACTCAGCTGCGTATCGCTGAAACCGAGAAGTACGCCCACGTCACTTTCTTCTTTTCCGGTGGTCGCGAAGAACCTTTCGAAGGGGAAGAGCGCATCCTGATTCCGTCGCCCAAGGTCGCTACCTATGATCTCCAGCCGGAAATGAGCGCGCCGGAAGTTACTGATCGCATCGTTGAGGCTATCGAGCAACAACGTTACGACACCATCATCGTCAACTACGCCAACGGCGACATGGTTGGTCATACCGGGGTGTTCGAGGCGGCGGTCAAGGCGGTTGAATGTCTGGATCATTGCATCGGCCGCATCGAGTCGGCGCTGGCCAAGGTAGGTGGCGAAGCGCTGATCACCGCCGACCACGGCAACGTCGAGCAGATGGCTGACAGCAGCACTGGTCAGGCCCACACCGCGCACACCTGCGAACCGGTCCCTTTCGTGTATGTCGGGCCGCGCACGGTGAGCATGCGTGACGGCGGTATTCTGTCCGACGTGGCGCCCACCGTGTTGACGCTGCTGGGGCTTGAACAACCGGCGGAGATGACCGGTCGCTCCATCGTCAGCCTGCACGGCTGAGCCGCGATCATGAGCTATCGGTCATGGGCCGGTGCGGTGCTTTGTCTGTTGCTGATGCTGCCGGCGCTACCTGCGCTGGCACAGCCGGCTGATGCCGAGAAGGCCAGGGCTGAGCTGAAGCAGACCGAGCAGGAAATTGCCCGGCTGAAGAAGCTGCTGGGCTCGCTCAAGCAGGAAGTGTCTGGTCTGGAAAAAGAGCTGGAGACCAGCGAAAGCGAAATCGGACGGTTGCGCCGGGAAAGCACTGACATGGAGCAGCAGATCCGCGAGGGCGAGAGCCGTCTGCACGATCTGCAGCAACAGGCCGAGGCGCTGCAGGTTGCACTGGAAGTCCAGCAGGAACAGATTGCCAGGCAGGTGCGTGCAGCCTACATGGCTGGGCGCCAGGATTATCTGAAGATGGTGCTCAATCAGGACGATCCCTCGCGCGTCGCGCGCATGCTGCGCTATTACGGCTATGTCAGCCGGGCGCGGGTCGAGGAGATAGAGCGGTACTCCGACACCATCGGGCAGATTCGCGACGCCAGCGCACAGATTGCCAGCCAGCAGACAGCGCTGCAGCAAGATCGGCAGGCGCTGGCGGCACGCCAGCAGGAGCTGGAGTCCGAGCGCGAGACTCGCGCCAAGGTGTTGGCCGGGCTGCGCGGACGCAGTCAGTCTCAACAGCAGCAGATCAGTCAGCGTGAAGCCGAGCGGGCTGGGCTGGCTGCGCTGATCAAGAAGCTTGATGAAGCCATCACCAGTATTCCGGCGCCGGCCGGCAGCCTGCCTTTCGCCCAGGCCAAGGGCAAGCTGCCGCTACCGGTGAATGGCAAGATCCAGGCACGCTTCGGCAGCCAGCGCGGTGCAGATGCCAGACTCAAATGGGATGGCCTGCTGATCAGCGCACGGGAAGGTGCGCAGGTGCATGCGGTGCACGGCGGGCGAGTGGTCTTCGCCGACTGGTTGCGCGGTTCTGGGCTGCTGTTGATCCTCGACCACGGCAACGGTTATCTGAGTCTGTACGGCCATAATCAGAGTTTATTGAAAGATGTCGGCAGCTGGGTTCAGCCGGGCGAGGCCGTCGCCACCGTGGGTAACAGCGGCGGGATGGGCGAGGCTGCACTGTATTTTTCCATTCGTCATCGGGGGCAGGCACTCGATCCGGCCGCCTGGTGTATGCTTTCTGGCTGAGAATCCTTTGAAAAATCCCATGCGCTCGGTCATGCTGCAGGGGCTCGCTGCGCTTTTTCAGGGATAGGGATGGCATTGAGTGACCCCAGGCGGCCGGAGGTCATCAGTAATGGCCGGCGTGTTTGCCGGCATCTTTCAAGGACCCACTGTCTTGACTCGGAGAATTCGATGACCGCTGTGCGTAATTTGTCCATTGCCTGCCTGACTCTCGTACTCGGCGTAATGCCCGCTCAGGCGCAGGACAGCGAAGCTGCCGCCCCGCTTCCGCTCAATGAGTTGCGTACCTTTACCGAGGTGCTCGAGCGCATTCGTACTTCCTACGTCGAGCCGGTGGACGACGCCACGCTGCTGGAGAATGCCATTCGCGGCATGCTCGAAGGGCTGGATCCGCACTCGGCCTATCTCGAGCCCGAAGCTTTCCAGGGCCTGCAGGACACCACCAGCGGTCAATTCGGCGGCTTGGGCATCGAAGTGGGACAGGAAGATGGCTTCATCAAGGTCATCTCGCCGATCGATGATACTCCGGCCTCCCGCGCCGGTATCGAGCCGGGGGATCTGATCGTCAAGATTGATGATCATCCGGTCAAGGGCATGAGCCTGATGGATGCGGTCGACAGAATGCGCGGGCCGGCCGGCTCGAAAATCACCCTGACACTGGTACGTGGTGCCGGTACGCCTTTCGACGTTGAGTTGGAGCGGGCGGTGATCAAGGTGAAGAGCGTGCGCACCGAGGCGCTCGACCCGGGCTATGCCTACCTGCGTATTACCCAGTTCCAGAACAATACCGGAGAAGAAGTCCGCCGCAGCCTGAAAACGCTGACGGCCAAGGATGAGCTCAAGGGATTGGTGCTGGACCTGCGCAACAATCCGGGCGGCGTCTTGCAGTCTGCGGTGGAGGTCGCCGACGCTTTCCTCAGCGATGGTCTGATCGTCTACACCAAGGGCCGCTTGCCGAATACCGAGATGCGCTTCAACGCCTCTCCAGCCAACCCCGGCAAGAAGATTCCACTGGTGGTGCTGATCAATGGCGGCTCGGCGTCGGCTTCGGAAATTGTCGCTGGCGCTCTGCAGGATCGCGGCCGGGCGGTGATCATGGGTACTGACAGCTTCGGCAAGGGCTCGGTACAGACCGTGTTGCCGCTGAACAATGACCGGGCGCTGAAGTTGACCACGGCGCTGTACTACACCCCGAACGGTCGCTCGATTCAGGCGCAGGGCATAGTGCCGGATATTCAGGTCGAACGGGCGCTCTTGACCCGCAACGCGGAAGAAGCGAGTTATCGTGAGGCCGATCTGCTCGGCCATCTGAACAATGACAGTGGCGATGAGCGTCCGACGATGCGCCGGCAGGTGACAGATGAAGCCGCAGCGCGCGAGGCCGACTATCAGTTGAATCAAGCCTTGAATCTGCTCAAGG
>JASJKW010000058.1:0-4762 GCA_037621305.1 Pseudomonas sp. | reverse complement strand
CGACGAGGCCGATGTCATCCTGCTCAACACCTGTTCAATTCGCGAGAAGGCGCAGGAGAAAGTGTTTTCCGAACTGGGGCGCTGGCGTCCGCTGAAGGAAAAGAATCCGGACCTGATCATCGGTGTCGGCGGCTGCGTTGCCAGCCAGGAAGGCACGGCGATTCGCGACCGCGCCTCCTATGTAGATGTGGTCTTCGGTCCCCAGACCCTGCATCGCCTGCCGGAAATGATCAACGCCGCCCGCACTACCGGTAGTGCGCAGGTGGACGTTTCCTTCCCGGAAATCGAGAAGTTCGACAATTTGCCCGAGCCCCGCGTGGACGGCCCGACCGCCTATGTCTCGGTCATGGAAGGCTGCAGCAAATACTGCAGTTTCTGTGTAGTGCCTTACACCCGCGGCGAAGAAGTCAGTCGTCCGTTTGATGACGTGCTGGCCGAGTGCGTGCATCTGGCCGAGAACGGCGTGCGCGAAGTCACCCTGCTGGGCCAGAACGTCAACGGCTATCGCGGCCAGACCCATGACGGCGGCATCGCCGACCTGGCTGATCTGATCCGAGTGGTAGCGGAAATCGACGGTATCGACCGCATCCGCTACACCACCTCGCATCCGCTGGAGTTTTCCGACAGCCTGATCCGCGCCCACGCCGAAGTCCCGGAACTGGTGAAGTATCTGCACCTGCCGGTGCAATCGGGTTCCGACCGCGTGCTGGCCGGAATGAAGCGCAACCACACGGCACTGGAGTACAAGTCCCGGGTGCGCAAGCTCAAGGCAGCAGTGCCGGACATCATCCTCAGTTCGGACTTCATCATCGGCTTCCCCGGTGAGACCGAGCGCGACTTCGAGCAGACCATGAAGCTGATTGAGGAAGTCGGTTTCGACTTCTCCTACTCCTTCATCTATAGCGCCCGCCCCGGTACACCGGCTTCCGACCTGCCCGACGACACCCCGATGGACGTCAAGAAGCAGCGTCTGCAGATCCTCCAGGCCAGGCTCAACCAGCAGGGTTTCGAGAACAGCCGGCGCATGGTTGGCAGTACTCAGCGTATTCTGGTCACCGATTACTCGAAGAAGGACCCGGGCATGCTGCAGGGCCGGACCGAGCATAACCGCATCGTCAACTTCCGCTGTGACAACCCTCAGCTGATCGGTCAGTTCATTGACGTACAGATCGACGAAGCACTGCCCCACTCTCTGCGTGGTACGCTGCTGAACGAAACAGTGCATTGATTTCAGCGCCCGCCGTCCAGCCCGCTGAACACGGCGGGCTGCGGCTCATTGCCCATCTTTGCATAGCCCGATTTGCGCGCTATGCTGTCTTTTCCTGATAGCCACATGGCCACTAACGGACCAATTTGAACGCTTCCTCGACTATTCATCGCTTCAGCATCGAGCCCGTAGACTCCCGGCGCTTTGCCAGTCTCTGCGGTCAATTCGATGAAAATCTTCGCCTTATCGAGCAGCGCCTCGGCATCGAAGTCCGCAACCGCGGTAACCACTTCGAGCTGATCGGCGATCCAGCCATCACCCGTTCCGCCGAGGCAGTCCTGCGTCAGCTGTACCGCGAAACGCGGGACAACAAGGATCTGGAGCCGGATACCGTGCACCTGTATCTGCAGGAATCGGGACTGGAAAACCTCAGCGAGTCGCTGCAGCAGGCTGACGGCCACAAGCCTGTGGTACTGCGCACCAAGCGCATGACCATTCAGCCGCGCGGGCCGAATCAGCAGCGCTATGTGCGCTCGATTCAGGAACATGACATCAACTTCGGTATTGGCCCGGCCGGTACCGGTAAGACCTATCTGGCCGTTGCCTGCGCGGTGGATGCGCTGGAGCGCGAGCAGATTCGACGCATTCTGTTGGTGCGTCCGGCAGTCGAGGCCGGCGAGAAGCTGGGCTTCCTGCCCGGCGACCTGTCGCAGAAGATCGACCCCTACCTGCGCCCGCTGTACGACGCCCTGTATGAAATGCTCGGTTTCGAACAGGTCGCCAAGCTGATCGAGAAGCAAGTGATCGAGATCGCCCCGCTGGCCTATATGCGTGGGCGCACCCTGAACAACAGCTTCATCATCCTTGATGAAAGCCAGAACACCACGCTGGAACAGATGAAGATGTTCCTCACGCGTATCGGTTTTGGCTCCACGGCCGTGATCACCGGCGACATCACCCAGGTCGACCTGCCCCGCGGCACGCGCTCGGGCCTGACCCATGTGATGGACGTGCTCGAGGACGTGAAAGGCATCGGCTTCACCCACTTCAAATCCAAGGATGTGGTGCGCCACCCGCTGGTGCAGCGCATCGTCGAGGCTTATGAACGCTTCGACAGCCGCCAGGAGCAGGAGCGCGAGGAGCGCCGCAATGACCGTTGAGGTAGACATACAAAGGGCCACCAAGGCTACCGGGCAACCCGATGATGACAGTCTGATACGCTGGGCCGCCCTGGCCCTGCGTGACAAACCCGGACAGGAGCTGACCATACGTCTGGTCGATGCCGAGGAAAGCCAGACTCTGAACAGCGAGTACCGGCACAAGGACTACCCCACCAACGTGCTGTCTTTCCCCGCCGATCTGCCCCCCGAGCTGGAAATCCCCTTGCTCGGCGATCTGGTCATCTGCGTCCCGGTAGTCAATCGCGAAGCTGCCGAACAAGGCAAGCCCGCAGAGGCGCATTGGGCGCACATGGTCATCCATGGCTGCCTGCACCTGCTGGGTTATGACCATATCGATGACGACGAAGCCGAGGAAATGGAAGCCCTGGAGCGCCGGCTGCTTGCCGAACTGGGCATTGCCGATCCCTATCTTGAAACCGACGAGTGATGAGTAAGAACCCCATGAGCGAAGATCGATCGAGCAACGGACACAAGTCCTGGCTGGAGAGACTGACCCAGGCTTTTGTCCATGAACCCCGCAACCGTCAGGAACTGCTCGACCTGTTGCGCGAAGCGCAGCACAACGAAGTTCTCGACATCGAGGCACTGGCGATCATCGAAGGCGCACTGCAAGTCGCCGACATGCAGGTGCGGGACATCATGATTCCGCGCTCGCAGATGACCACCATCAAGGCATCCCAGACGCCCCGCGAGTTTCTACCATCGGTCATAGAGGCGGCCCACTCCCGCTTCCCGGTGATCGGCGAAAGCATCGACGACGTGCTTGGTATTCTGCTGGCCAAGGATCTGTTGCCGCTGCTGCTGGAAGGCAATACCGAACGCTTCAATATCAAGGACCTGCTGCGCCCGGCCACCTGCATCCCCGAGTCCAAGCGACTCAACGTGCTGCTCAAGGAATTCCGCTCGACCCACAATCACATGGCCATTGTCATTGACGAATATGGTGGTGTTTCCGGGTTGATCACCATCGAGGACGTGCTGGAACAGATCGTCGGCGACATCGAGGACGAGCACGATATCGATGACGAGGACTACATCAAACCCCTGCCCTCCGGTGACTACCTGATCAAGGGGCTGACCCCGATCGAGGATTTCAACGAGCAGTTTGATACCGGCTTTTCCGACGAGGAGTTCGATACCTTCGGCGGACTGGTAATGAATGCTTTCGGCCATCTGCCCAAGCGCAACGAGATCGTCGAACTGGATGGATTCCGGGTACGCATTCTCAATGCCGACAGCCGCCGGGTACACCTGCTGCGAGTGTCCGTGATCCAGCCCTGATGCTGATGAGAGCCTTCGCCCCACCTACCGCGGCGCGCTGTCACGCAGCAAACTGGGTGCTGCCAATTCTCTCGGGCTTGTAGGAGGGGCACCCCGCCGCGACGGCGTGCGAAGCGCGCCCCTGGGTTTTGCCGGCAGGCTCCGTGCCCGCTGATACTGGCTGGCCTGGCGGCCAGCGTCGCGCCGAGGCGGCCCTCCTACAAAGTGAGTGCTGGCTGGAAAATATTTGATAGGAACTCCCATGCCACTGCTGGATAAATTGCTCATGTTACTGCGTTCACCCGGCTGGCGCGGTGATGTATTGACCCTGATCGCCGGTGCGCTGACCACCCTGTCGTTCACGCCCTTCGATATCTGGCCTTTGGGACTGCTGTCGGCGGCCCTGCTGTATCAGGGGCTGTACGATCTGAAGGGGCGCCAGGCGCTGTGGCGCGGCTGGTGCTGGGGTGTCGGGCTGTTTCTCAGCGGCGTGTCCTGGGTCTATGTCAGCATCCACGTGCATGGTTATGCCCCACCAGCCCTGGCAGCCCTGCTGACGGCGCTGTTTGTCGCCGGGCTGGCGCTGTTGCCGGCGCTTATGGCCTGGCTCTGGGCGCGCTGGTTGCGACCCAATGGCAATCCCTGGTTGGCGGCGACGGGGTTTGCTGCCCTGTGGGTGGCGCAGGAATTCTTTCGCAGCTGGTTTCTCACCGGCTTTCCGTGGCTGTATCAAGGTTACGCTCATACCGATACCTGGCTGGCCGGCTGGGCGCCATTGGGCGGCGTCTGGTTGCTCAGCTTTCTTACCGTACTCAGCGCCTGCCTGCTCAGCGAATGGCGCCTGTGGCGCCGCCTCGGCCATGGCCTGCTGGCCGGCGCACTACTCGCCGCCATCTGGATCGGTGGTGCACTGCTGAGCAGCATCGAATGGACCCGACCAGCGGGCGCACCGCTGTCAGTGGCGCTGATCCAGGCCAATATCGAACAGTCACGCAAGTGGGACCCAGCGCATATTGACCACACCCTGGCGACCTACCGCGACCTCAGCTATGCCCAACCAGCGGACATCATCCTCTGGCCGGAAACCGCCGTGCCGGTACTCAGCAGTCGCGCC
>JASJKW010000057.1:0-4138 GCA_037621305.1 Pseudomonas sp. | reverse complement strand
TGCCGCCCAGGCGCTCACACAGGTAGTGACGAACAATCAGCAGTACCGCCAGCGCGATGACCAGCGCCAACAGTCCCGTCCAGCCGAACAGCAACATCGCCAGTGCATGTACCAGCAACAGCATCGGCAGGCTGCGGCGCGGCATATGCTCAACCAGCATCTGACCGAGGCCCCCGGGCCGTACATAGGGCGTGCTGTACAGCAGCAGCGGCAACACCCAGCGCCCCAACCAGGGCGCCAGCAACAAGACGCCCCACTGGCCGGCCTGCAGCAGGGCCACCAGGGCGGCGAATTTCAACAACAGCAGCAGTACCAGAGTAATGACACCGATCGGTCCGCAGGTCGGGTCTTTCATGATCGCCAGAGTGCGTTCACGATCACCATAACCACCAACCCAGGCATCCGCGGTATCCGCCAGACCATCCAGATGCAGCCCGCCACTGAACCACACCCACAACGCCAGCAACAGCGCGGCCTGAAGCAGTGGTGATACATCCGAAAACAGCCATTGGGCCACCAACAGCGCAGCGCCTAACAGCAGTCCCACCAAGGGATACCAGAGCAACGAGCGGCCGTTCTCCTCACCGCTGGGCATTCTGACCAAACGAATCGGCAAACGGGTCAGAAACTGCAGTGCAATCAACAAGGGCATTCAAATAACCTCTTTCGCCGGCCTCTGGCCAGTGTCGTGGGAACGGCCTTGGCCGCGTGGGGTTTCATCAGCTGGCACCTGTTCGCGGGCAAGCCCGTTCCCGCAAAATCCCGCCCCCACCCTCGACCTGAATACGCAGACACTGCCCGTGGCCTACCTCGACCTGCAGCAAATCGTCCCGCGCCAGCCCGCGAGCCCGCGCCAACAGCAGGCGCATCACCCCGCCATGGGTAACCAGCAGCAGATGCTCGCCTGCGCGGCGCTGGTAGAGCTCCTCGATCACCCGCAACACGCGCTGCTCGAACAACGTCAACTGCTCACCACCGGGTGGTGTGAAACCATAGGGATCGGACCAGAAACGCCCCAGATCATCAGCATGGTCGACCATCAATTCGCTGGCATGGCGCCCTTCCCACTCACCGAAATGCAGTTCACGCAGATCATCCTGAATCACCAGCGGTGCCCGGCACTGCTGCGCCAGCTCGAAGGCAAAATCGGCACAACGACGCAACGGCGAGCTGACGATGGCATCCCACGGCTCCGGCTGCACAGTGGCCTCGCGCATCTGCTGCCAACCCAGCGGGGTCAGCAGATCATCCAGGCTGCCGCGAAAGCCGCCGCCGAGCTCGGTTTCACCGTGGCGCAACAGATCCAGCGTCAGCATGGGACCGGCTCCGCCGCAACCGCCGCCTCGGCAAAGGTCGCCATCTCATTGTGCAGTGCACAGGCCATGCGCAGCAGCGGCACCGCAGCTGCCGCCCCCGTCCCCTCGCCCAGTCGCATGCCAAGATCCAGCAAGGGATCAGCCTGCAATGCGGCCAACACCGCAGTGTGACCCGGTTCGGCGCTGCGATGGGCAAACAGCATCCAATCACGACAGTCGGGATTCAGGCGTGTCGCACACAGGGCAGCGATGGAACAGATATAACCGTCCACCAGCACAGGGATACCGAACTGCGCCGCCGCCAGATAGGCACCGGTAATGGCCGCAATTTCCAGCCCACCGAGGCGGCTCAACACATCCATTGCCGTGTGGCAGTGGGGACGATGCAACTGCAGCGCTGCCTCGATGACCTGCGTCTTGTGATGCAGACCTTCCGCATTCAGACCGGTGCCCGGCCCCACCAGTACAGGGACCGGCAGCTCCAGCATCAGACTGGCCATGGCGCAGGCCGGCGTGGTGTTGCCGATACCCATTTCTCCGGCAATGAACAGCTGCGCGTCCTGCTCGACCGCATCCAGTACCGCCTGACGCCCTGCCCGCAAGGCGTGCTGACACAGCTCGGCAGTCAACGCCGGCTCGTGCAGCAGGTTGGCGCTGCCCCGCGCCAGACTCAGATGATGCACACCGGCCAGGGGCTCGATCGGTACTGCCAGTCCCAGATCACGCAGGTCCAGCGTTGCCCCCAGCTGTCGGGCCATGACGCTGATTGCCGCACCGCCGTTGGCGAAATTGCGCAGCATTTGCCCGGTTACCGCCTGCGGTACCGTCGATACACCCTCCGCGGCGACACCATGGTCACCGGCAAAGACACTGATCCACACCCGTTCCATCTGGGGCATGGCATGGCCCTGCCAGCCGGCCAACTGGATAGCCAGCTGCTCCAGTTGCCCCAGCGCACCCTGCGGCTTGGTCAGCTGGGTCTGGCGCTGGGTTGCCTGCACCACTGCTGCGCCATGCACCTGCGCCACTGAATTGCGCCACCAATCTGTGTTCATAAAGTCCCCGATGATTTCAAATCGTCTGTCCCCGTACTGTCCTTGGTGCCCTTGAGCAGCATTGGCAGTCCGGCGACACAAAACTGTACACGATCACTGCGGCTGGCCAGCGCCTGATGAAGCCATCCGGCCTCATCCACATAGCGGCGACTCAGCTCGCCCAAAGGCACCACGCCCATTCCGGTTTCATTGCTGACCAGGATCACTCGCCCCGGCAGCTCATCAAGCACCTCCAGCAGCGCCTGGCGCTCCTGCTCTAGCCGACCGACATCTTCATGCAACAGCAGGTTAGTCAGCCACAGCGTCAAGCAATCCACCAGCAGGCAGCGCCCCGGCTCGGCCTGTTCACGCAGTACCTGCGCCAGCGCCAGAGGCTCTTCGACCAATTCCCAGTGGGCCGGTCGGCGCTGGCGGTGATGGGCAATACGCTGGCGCATTTCCTCATCCAGCGGCTGGCTGGTAGCGATGTAGGTCACCGCCAGTCCGGAGCTGCTGGCCATGCGTTCCGCGAGGCTGCTCTTGCCCGATCGCGCCCCGCCTAATATTAAATCAATCATTGAGTTAGCCCGCATAGCTTGAGTAATTTATCGGTATCCAGGCACACGTCTATTTGATCTGCCAAGCGTTCCATATCCGCCTCGCGCAAGGCCGCCAGGTCCGGCGCATCGGCATTTTCCAACCCAGCCCAGCGCAACAGCGCGGCACAGGCTTGCGGCGCCTCGAACAGGCCATGCAGATAGGTAGCTGCCACCTGGCCATCAGCGCTGAGCGCACCATCAGTCTGGCCATTGGCAAGACGGATCAAGGGCCGTGAGAGTGCCGCCCCACTGCTCGAGCCGGCATGGATCTGGTAGCCATGCACCGGTGCCTCATCCAGCACCAATATACCGTCACTGTGGCTGAGTTCCTTGTCGGCCTGCAGAGTGGTTTCCAGCTGCAGCAGCCCCAGTCCGGCAAGACTTCCGGGCGGCCCTTCCAACCCCAGAGGGTCAACAATCCGCGCCCCGAGCATCTGCAAGCCGCCGCAGATTCCCAGCACTTTGCCGCCGTAGCGCAGATGCCGGAATATCGCCGCGTCCCACTGCTGATCGCGCAGAAACTGCAGATCCGCACGACTGTTTTTCGAACCGGGCAGAATGATCAGATCGGCAGCGGGCAAGCACTGGCCCGGTCTGACGAACTGCAGGTCAACCTGCGGGTGCCAGCGCAACGGATCGAAGTCGGTGTGATTGCTGATGCGCGGCAAGCCCAGTACCACCACCCTCAACGCCTGATCCACCGTAGCAGACTGACGCAGGTCGACGGCGTCTTCCGCCTCCAGATGCAGATCCTGCAGGTACGGCAGCACTCCCAGCACCGGTTTACCGGTACGCTGCTCCAGCCAATCCAGCCCCGGCTGCAACAGCGCGATATCACCACGAAAGCGGTTTATCACAAAACCCGCCACCCGCGCCTGCTCGCTGGGCGACAGCAGTTCAAGGGTGCCTACCAAATGTGCGAACACTCCGCCCCGGTCGATATCGGCAATCAAAATCACCGGACAGTCCACCGCCTCGGCGAAGCCCATATTGGCGATATCACCCTGGCGCAGGTTGATCTCTGCCGGTGAGCCGGCGCCCTCGACCAGCACCACCTGATACGCCTCCGCCAGCCGCTGGTGCGACGCCATCACCGCCTGCATGGCCTGTGGTTTGTAGGCGTGATAGGCCACAGCGTCCATGTTGCCGATGGCATGCCCATGGATGATCACCTGAGCGCCAATATCAG
>JASJKW010000056.1:0-7198 GCA_037621305.1 Pseudomonas sp. | reverse complement strand
CTCCGGATGCTGAGTATGATCGCCCCCAGCCACACGGTTACGATCCTCGAACAGCACCTCGCCCTGCGCTGACACCAGCACTGAGCCAAAGGGTTCATCACCGGCCGCCACAGCCTCGGCTGCCAGCGCCACGCACCGTTTCAGATGTACGCGATCCTGTTCGCTAATCATGGGTATTTCTCCAATCAGATGTACTATCCGGTCTCCGGTAATGCGCAGAGACCTGCCCGGGAAACCGCAACCAGCCATGTTCGAGAAAATCGGCCGAGCTCGCGTTGCTGGGAGTGGGGCTATTATGGGCTGAGTGTGCGCTGCGGGCTACCAATGGGAGCTGCCGGGGCAATGTTGTTACCGTCTTTTAGCTGGGGGTGGGTTATTGCAGGGCTTTGCTGAGCCGCCTGAAAGGGGTAATGGCTGTCATGCCGTTTTGGCATTACAGTAGGGAGCTTAAGGATGGGCCGCCGCAGACGTACATCAGCCTTTGAAGATTTCATCACCGTTCTAGCCCGGTTGCCTTGGTGGGTGTGTCTGATCATAGCTGTGGTATCCGGGATGTCGTGGGGTGGTGGGGCTTTAAGCTGTAGGTATCTTGATATCGCAAGGCGGACGAGTTGGCTGGAAGTGGTTCTATAGTAGACGTAGGTATGAGTTTGCCGCTGGCGGCTTTCGGCCAAAAGCGGACAGTCATGGCGTCTACGATACTATGCGCGACTCACACAGCACGTCCGCGAACGTCAGGGTAGGGGTAATTGGTGTCAGGTGAACATAACTCGTCTGATCGTCCGCCGTTAACAATTTTTCTGCCTTGATCCGCCTATCGGAAAGGCCATGCCAGCTGCCTGTTTGTCAGAAATTTTCATCTGAACCCAGTTTTGCCGGAAAGGCAGTCGCCCTGCTCAAGAAAACCAATGGTCGGCATGCCCTCGCCAAACAGTGTATTGGCGGCTATCAAGGCGTTGCCACTGTCTTGGACCGGCTATGAACCAGTGCGGCTAGCGGCTCATCCTGACTCAGGAACAAGCTTGTCAGACGACACCAGGACAAGGGGTTGGTACTGCACTCGCCCGCCTCGATGGCCTGTTTAACCGCACCCACATCCACCCGGTTCATATAGCCCACCGCATCATCCATGCGCTCGGCAGTGCCAAAGCCACCTTCAAGCATTTCGGCCATGGCCTGTTCACGACTCCAGCCATCATAAACGATGCGGTACATCGCGCTGATCAGCCCGGTGCGATTCTGGCCGTGCTTGCAGTGCACTAAAACACCACCCTGCTGCTCGCCTGCGCGAATGGCGCGCAGCACGGAAATGACCTGGGTATCGGTAACACGGTCTCCGCGCAACGGAATGTGGATACGACGGATTGCATCGTCACCGAGCCATAACGCATCACTTTGCTGATGAAGATTGATCACGGTGCGGATGCCCCGTTGGTGCAATTGCGCAAGATCGTCAGTTTGCGGCAGCGCACTTCGATAGAGCGAGGGGCTCAACGCATACAGGCGAAAGCCGGCATCCAGCGGAGTAGCCCAGGTTGTCGGTCGCTCCTGTTGTTCGCTCAGCATAGGCGGCGGGACATCAACATGGCTACTGCGTAGTACATCCGGACGCCATAGCGCCACGATGGCCAAAATGCACAGCGGTAACAACAACCAAGCCGCATAACGTAGCGGACGTTTAAACAGCGCCATGCTGAACATCTCCGTAAAGGCTTCTGGAGGCATCAAGGCTCGGCGGTTGCCGGTACAGGATCAGTCGATAGCAAAGCAGACTGATGCACCAGTCAAACAGCAGTGTCCACAGGTTGTGTGACATAAAGTGCGCACCTTGCATGGTGCGGCCGATTGAGAATATCGCCCCCAGCGTCAGCGCCACGATCAGGGCTGTGCGAGCCGCACGGGGACGACGGTCGCGCAGCAAGAAAAACAGCGCCAGCAAGGAAAATCCTGAGGAAGCATGGCCGCCCGGCCAGCAACGTCCAGCCTTGTCGCTCGGCGGGCGCACGCCCAATAATGGTGTGTGCACCTGATCACCACCGTATTGCTGAAGGCTCCAAGGGCAGTGCACATTGGTCAGCGCCTTGAGGGGCGTCACGAGACTGGTGCATAGCGCCATGGCCAACACCAGATAACCAAGCGACCGCCGGTAGACCCGCAGCCGCGTAGGTAAAAGGCTAAGCAGAAACCCCACGATGGCCAACACACCGATCACTATGACCGCCTGCTTGGCGCGGTCATGCAGAATATCCTCCAGAAAGAAACTGTGACGGCCAATGAAGCCCTCTCCTGGCTGATAGAACAGGTTGGAGATGGCCACATCCAGCGGGCCCGGATCAACCAGCAGCATCAGAGTCATCACGATGAACGGTAGCGCCAGCCAAAGTCGAAAATTGAATGGTCTGGAAACCTGTATTTGCGCCTTCATCTCTGGCTGATCCGCGCTTTGGATGCTATCGGTGCATGCCAGGCCAGCAAATCATGCCCGAAGGCATAGCTGGATCCCTCGTAGTAAGCAATGCTCCGCGCGATCAATGGATCGCTCTGGTCGGCCGTACTTTCAAGACTGTCACCCAAGGCGTCGTCGTGCAGACGCATCAATTGACGCGGGCTGAGAATCGCCAGATTCTCGCCATCAAATAGTCCCAGATGCTGATAATTGCCAATCAAGGCGCGCCCCGGCGCGGCATCCTCGCGCAGTACATTGCGGCCAAAGAAGGTCGAGGTGTAATCCATATTCAACAAACCGAGCAGCGTAGGAGCCAGGTCAATCTGACTGGTCAGAGTGGTCACCTCAGCTGGTTTTACCAACTGCGGCGCATAGATGAATAACGGAATGTGATAGCTGCTGACAGGCAGATCTTCCTTGCCGGCACTACCCGCCGTATGGTCCGCAATAAACACAAATACCGTGCTATTAAACCAGGGCTTCTGCCGCGCTGCCCGCAGGAACTCGCCGATAGCATAGTCCGTGTACTTTACAGCGCCTTCCCGACCACTGCCTGACGCAATATCGATACGGCCTTCCGGGTAACTGTAAGGTCGGTGATTGGAGGTCGTCATCAACTGCAGCAGGAACGGGCTGCCCTTGGCAAAGTCGGCATCAGCTACTTTCAGGGCCTGGGTATACAGGTCTTCATCACTCATGCCCCAGGCATTGGTAAAGGTCACTTCACTGTCTGGCACACTGGCCTGATCAACAGTGCGATAACCATTACCCTCAAAGAAAGCGTTCATGTTGTCGAAGTAGCCGCGCCCGCCATACATGAAGACGCTGTCATAACCCTTAGTGGTAAATTGCTGTCCCAGGCTGGCGAAACCGCTTTCGCGACCAACGCGCTTGACGATCGAGCGGCCTGGGGTTGGCGGGATCGACAGAGTAATTGCCTCCAGGCCTCGCGTGGTGCGGGTGCCGGTCGCGTACAGATTGCTGAAATACAGACTCTGCTGACGCAGCGCGTCCAGCTCAGGCGTTAACCCACGGGTATCGCCTTCACTACCGAGGTATTTGGCACTCAGGCTTTCGATGGTCACCAGAATCACGTTCATGGGCAGCGGATGGCCAGGGTTGTCGATAAGCCGGCGAATGCTCAAGGGATTGCTGTCCAAAAACACTGCATTAGGCTCACGCACTTCATCGCGGATGCGTTCGGCGACCTGCTTCAACGGCAGCAAGGGGTAGAACTGTTCGTAATCCAGCTGATTGTTACGGAATGCTGCAAAAAACTGGTAGGGCCCATTGGCTGATAATTCGTGCTGGTAGGCGTTACCACCGGTATTACGCGGAAAGTCCTGTCCCACCATGCTGACACTCAGCGCTAACAACAACGCCCAACTGCCAAGGGCCATACCCCGCTGGCGCCACGACAGCAGAGGCGCCAATGCAACACGGCGCATGGCACCACGCAGGCTCAAGGTGATAGCGACGGCAATCAATGCCAATACACCCAGCAGTGGATAAACCGGATAGGATTCGAGAATGTTGTTGAGCACTTCATCGGAGTACACCAGATAATCGACCGCGATGAAGTTGAACCGCACGCTGAACTCATCCCAGAACAGCCATTCGGATATCGCCGTGAACAGCATGATGAAAATGCTCAGGGTAAGTAAGATCTGCAGCATTAGCTGATTCCAGCGGCTTTGCCAGACCTGCCTTGAACACAACAACAGGTAAAGGGCCATTGGAGCCAGCGCATACAGCAGAAAGACCAGATCATAGACGCCACCCTGGCCGTAAAGCGCCAGGGTGCTGACCACGCCTAACTGCGCCTCATTGAGGTGAGTCGATAGCAACAGGGTGCGAGTTAGGATGAATATTGTCAGCCAGACCAGGGAAATAATGGCGAGATAACGTGCTTGCGCAAACTTGAACAGGTGCATTGTATGATCCGCATTGATGAGACTGGCGCAAGTGTGGGCATACTGCTGTCAGCAGCTCGTCAAAGCGCTGTGAAAAAAGTGTTAGTCAACAGGTTCCATTTAATGAGGCCGATGGATGCGTATTCTGGTAATCGAAGACAATCGTGACATTCTGGCCAACGTGCTGGATTACCTGCAGGGCAAGGGCTACACGGTGGACTGCGCCCAGGACGGGCTGTCCGGGCTGCATCTGGCGGTCAGCGAGCATTACGATCTGATCGTGCTGGATATCATGCTGCCAGGCATCGACGGTTATCAGTTGTGTCAGCGTCTGCGCGACGATGCCCAGCGCGACACACCGATCATCATGCTGACCGCGCGCGACCAGCTGGACGACCGCCTCAAAGGCCTGAAAAGCGGCGCAGATGATTACCTGGTCAAGCCCTTTGCCCTGTCCGAACTGGTAGCGCGCATGGAAGCCATACTGCGGCGCAGCCAGGGCGGCGCCAGACATCGACTACAGGTAGCCGATCTCAGCTACGATTTGGATACCTTGCAGGTAACCCGTCAGGGCAAAGCACTCAAACTCAACCCGGTAGGTCTGAAGCTACTGGAGGTATTGATGCGCAAAAGCCCGGCTGTGGTTCGTCGCCCGGTATTGGAGGAAGCCCTGTGGGGCGAGGAGCTACCCGACAGCGACAGCCTGCGCAGTCATGTGCACCAGCTACGGCAAGTGATCGACAAACCCTTTGCCCGGCCCCTGCTGCACAACCTGCATGGCATGGGCTACTGTCTTGCCGAGCGCAGCAATGAAAACTAAGCAACCACTGGTTCGACGCATCATTATCGCATTTACCTTGATGACACTCATCGTCAGTGGCGGCTTCTCCCTGGGTATTGTGGGGATTGTGCATTTTATTGAAGAACACCTGGTTACCCAGCACATGGCGGAGGAGCTGGACAGTATTCTCCAGAAGGATCTGGCCCAGGGCCTGCCTCCCAGATTGGATGCCAAGACCCGACTGTATGCGTCGCACATACCTGGCTATGAAATCCCAGCGAACTTTATAGGCCTGGAGGAAGGGTTCGTCGAGATCGTCGATGAAACCGGTGACTATTACCTGTTCATCCTTGATACACCCCAACAACGTTTCATACTGGTGCAGGAACAAGCTGAATTCGAGGCGCGCGAGAATGCACTCTTCAACGTCGTCTTTGCAGGTTTCATTCTCAGCGGTCTGGTGGCCTGGCTGCTCGGCTGGATGATGGCACGTACCGTCATAGCGCCTTTGGCACGCTTGGCTCAGCAGGTTCGACATCGCGGTCAACTGCATACCTTGGCACCCAATCTTGCACCAGACTATCCGGATGATGAGGTAGGTCATGTTGCCACCGCCTTTGATGAAACGCTCGGACAACTCCGCAGCTCGCTGGAACGGGAACGCTTTTTCACCAGCGACGTCAGCCACGAGCTGCGCACTCCGCTGATGATTATCGCTTCTTCTGCAGAATTGCTTGAAACCGCTGAGCTGAACGAACGTGAGCACCGTCAGCTGGATCGTATTAAACGCGCCAGTGCAGAAATAAGCGAGCTGGTCGAAACCTTTCTGTTGCTGGCCCGAGCCAACACCAAACAGAACCCATTAAGCGGCAACGCCACGCTTGAGGAGGTCGCGCACGAGCAAGCCAAGCGCTGGGCACCGCGCTTTGCTGACCAGGGTCTGAATTTCCGCCTGATTGTAGAAGAGCCCAACGATATGCTCTTCCATGGAGGGTTTCTCAGCACCGTCATGTCCAACCTGATCCGCAATGCCCTGCATTACACCGCAAAAGGCGAGATACGCTTGCTGCTGTCGGCCAACGGCTTTCGGGTGGAAGATAGTGGCCAAGGGGTACCCAGCGCGCAGCAGGACGATATCTTCAAACCCTTCGTGCGCGGCTCAGAAGCACAAGGCGAAGGATTGGGCCTGGGTTTGTCACTGGTCAAACGGATCTGCGCGCACCAGGGCTGGGAAGTGCGGATGTATTCTTTGCCTACCGAAGGAAGCTGCTTTGAGGTAACACTGAGCTAGCCAGCTTTCACGAAATTTTGACACTCTTTTGACAAGCGCTTGACCGACCTTTGCATATTCTGGCCCGGATAAACCTATCCGAGAGCCCTTCGATGTCCAAAGCCAAAGCGATCAAGCTGGAATTTTCCGAGAAGTACGACCAGCAGCATGCCTATCAGTATCTGCAGAAACACCAGGCCGGCCTGGCTCGTCGCCTTTCGAACTGGCGCGATATGCAGCTGGCGCGGCATGCACTTAAAGATGCCGGCGAGCCTAACCTCGTGCTTGATCTGCCCTGTGGTGCGGGTCGATTCTGGCCGCTACTGGCAAAGGCCCCCAATCGCGTAATACTAGCGGCCGACAACTCTGCTGACATGCTGCAAACAGCGATAGCCGGCCAGCCGCCTAAAATAGTTGAAAGGGTCAAAACATTCCAGACTTCAGCCTTTGACATCGATCTGGGTGATAATTCGGTGGACAGCATTTTCTGCATGCGCCTGATCCATCACGTTGCCGACCCCGAACACCGTCTGGCAATGCTGCATGAGCTTTGCCGCGTCACCCGCGACACGCTAATCATTTCCCTTTGGGTCGATGGCAACTACAAGGCGTGGAAGCGCAAGCGGCTGGAGGCACGTCGCACCGCTCGGGGCAATCGTTCAGAGAACCAGAATCGCTTTCTGGTCAACCGCGACACCATCGAGAGCGAGTTTGAACAGGCCGGCTTCAGCATTCTAAACCACCATGATTTTCTGCCCGGTTACGCCATGTGGCGCGTCTATGTTCTG
>JASJKW010000055.1:0-3455 GCA_037621305.1 Pseudomonas sp. | reverse complement strand
CATCACCACCACCGAGGATGACCTGCGCCGGCAGGCTGAGCCGGTCCTGGGCATGGGCCTCCGGTAGCAGCGCAAGCGTAAGTGCGAGCGCAAGTGGCGTCCGTCTGAGCAAGCGCTCACTGGATGTTGTGCACATGTCGTATCCTTTTTGTCTTTGCAATCGAAAGCCTGCTGATAGCGGCGGACATCATACTGAGGGCGCGCTTATCCGGCAGCCTGGCCGATAAAAAAAGGCCCCGAAGGGCCTGAAAATGCGAAGCATGCTACTGCGGCGGACCGGTGGAGCGGACCGGCACACCGCCTGGTCACCGACAGCTCAGAAAAAGCCCATCGGATTCACGTCGTAGCTGACCAACAGGTTCTTGGTCTGTTGATAGCTATCGAGGATCATCTTGTGGGTCTCCCGTCCGACACCGGACTTTTTGTAGCCGCCGAAGGCAGCGTGGGCCGGATACATGTGATAGCAGTTGGTCCATACCCGCCCGGCCTGGACTCCTCGGCCCATGCGGTAGGCAACGTTCATGTCCCTGGTCCAGACCCCGGCACCCAGGCCAAACTCGGTATCATTGGCGATGGCCAGCGCTTCGGCCTCATCCTTGAAGGTGGTGACGCTTACCACCGGGCCGAAAATTTCTTCCTGGAACACACGCATCTTGTTATGCCCCTTCAGCAAGGTCGGCTCGATATAGTAACCACCACCCAGTTCGGCCTCCAGACGCTCGGCGTTGCCACCGATGAGGAATTCAGCACCCTCCTCCCGAGCGATTTCCATATAGGAAAGGATCTTGTCGAACTGCTGCTCGGAAGCCTGCGCTCCCACCTGGGTAGCAGTATCCAGTGGATTTCCGCGCTTGATGCGGCGGGTGCGTTCAAGCACCCGCGCGATAAAGTCGTCGTAGATGCTTTCCTGAATCAGCGCGCGGGACGGGCAGGTACAGATTTCACCCTGGTTGAAGAAAGCCAGCACCATGCCTTCGGCCGCTTTGTCGATAAAGCTTTCTTCCGCCTTCATGATGTCGGCAAAGTAGATATTGGGAGACTTGCCACCCAGTTCGGTTGTGGACGGGATGATGTTCTCCGCTGCACAGCGCATGATATGCCGACCCACCGGGGTGGAGCCGGTGAAGGCAATCTTGGCGATGCGCTTGCTGGTCGCCAGCGCTTCACCAGCTTCCCGGCCATAGCCATTGACGATATTGAGCACACCCGGCGGCAGCAGGTCGGAGATCAGCTCGGTCAGCACCAGGATGCTGACCGGAGTCTGCTCCGCCGGCTTGAGCACGATGCAGTTACCCGCTGCCAGCGCTGGCGCCAGCTTCCAGGCGGCCATCAGGATCGGGAAGTTCCAGGGAATGATCTGCCCTACCACACCCAGCGGCTCATGGAAGTGATAGGCCACGGTGGTTTCGTTGATTTCCGCGGCACTGCCTTCCTGGGCGCGGATACAGCCGGCAAAGTAGCGGAAGTGATCGGCCGCCAGCGGGATGTCGGCGTTCAGCGTTTCACGCACGGCTTTGCCGTTGTCCCAGGTCTCGGCTACCGCAAGCAGCTCCAGGTTCTGCTCGATGCGATCGGCAATTTTCAACAGTAGATGGGAGCGCTCCTGCACAGCGGTTTTCCCCCATGCCACCTTCGCCGCGTGAGCTGCGTCCAGCGCCAGTTCGATATCTTCGGTCGTGGAGCGGGGGATCTCGCAGATGACTTCACCGGTAACCGGCGTGGTATTGCTGAAGTACTGGCCTTTGACCGGGGCAACGAATTCACCGTTGATGAAGTTGCCATAGCGGTTCTTGAAGGTAATGAGGGAGCCGGCAGCTCCAGGGTTGGCGTAAATCATTGTTCTTAGTCCTCTATGCGCAGCCTGGCCCCAAGGCGCAGGTCATGCTTCGATACTAGTGACTCCAGGCGCGTAGGGTGAATGCCTCCTTGGCAGGGCTGGTGTCATCATTTAGTAGTAGATGCTGCGGTTAGTGGGTCAACACTTACGGGCGGATAACGGCTGATGATGGTTTGCAGCCAATGGGTCTGCCCCGCTTCGACAAGGCGTGCATCCGGTCCGGCATTGGCGGCTTCGATGCATACCATGCTGCGGTAGCCATCCGCGGGGAACTGGGACAGGCGCGCGCCCTTGGTTTGCCATGGGTTCCATACCACCACTGATTGGCTATTGCGGCGCTGCACCCATAGCGGCTCGCCAGAGCCATCAAGCAGTTGCACGTCCGCTGTGGTGTCGAAGTACACCCGGTCCACTTCGCCATTGAACCGAGCGGGGCCCTGCTGGCGGCATTGCGCGCCCGCCTGCAACTTGTCGATGTAGCTGACACCCTCCAATCCCAGGATTCGGGCGTTATCGATATCATCCACGGGCAGATAGCTGTGTAGCGCCTGACTCAGAGGTTGGGGCCGGGGGCCGGTGTTCGTTGTGGTGAGCGTCACACTCAAACTGCTACCAAGCACCATCTCGACCTGGACCGCCCAATGCTCACCCGGCAACTGACGAGTGATTTCCTCTTCCGGCAGCTCCAACACCAGGCGCACCTGCTGCGAGTCGGCTTCCACCTGGCGCAACTGCCAATGGCTGGTACGCGCGATACCGTGCGCCGGGCCTGGGCGTTCGTCGGCGAACCACGGCCAGCATAGTGGAACACCACCGCGCAACGCTGTATCGGGCCTGGCTGGGTCCGCCGGACTCATCCACAGCAAGGAGCGCTGGCCGGCGGGAACGCAATCGATGATCTGCGCGCCCTGCTCCGCGATCCGGGCCCGTACCGCAGCATGGTCAATGTCGATGAAGCAGCGCCCATATTCATTGCTGGTCAGGCTAACGCCTGCGGGCAGTATCCCGGCCATGCCTACTCCGCCCCCATGCACAGGTATTTCAGCTCGGTGTATTCATCCAGTCCATGGCGAGAGCCTTCCCGCCCCAGCCCCGATTCCTTGACGCCACCGAAGGGCGCCATGGGATTGGAAATCAGTCCTTCGTTGATACCGATAATGCCTGCCTCGAGCGCATCAGCTACCCGCCATACCCGATGGATATCGCGGCTGTAGAAATATGCTGCCAGGCCGAAGGGTGTTGCATTCGCCAACTCGATAGCCTCTTCCTCGGTGTCAAAACGCAGTACCGCCGCCAGCGGGCCGAAGGTTTCCTCGTGGCACAGCGTCATGTCGGTAGTGATGTTGGTCAGCAACACCGGCTGCACATAATTGCCCCGGTCGGTATCCGGTGCCGGACCACAGACCCGCTTGGCACCCTTGGCCATGGCGTCGTCGAAGTGCTCTACCACCTTCTCCACCGCATCGCCGTTGATCAGCGCCGACTGGGTCACGCCCGGCTCGAAGCCGTCACCCACGCGCAGCTTGCCCATGGCTTCGGCCAGCGCGGCGACAAACTCATCATGCACGCCTGATTGCACCAGAAAACGGTTGGCGCAGACGCAGGTCTGCCCGGTATT
>JASJKW010000054.1:0-2559 GCA_037621305.1 Pseudomonas sp. | reverse complement strand
CCCGTCAGCAGCTGCAGGCCTTTCTTGCCGAGATCGCGCCGGTCGAAATCCGCACCGCTTCACCGCACTGGGACAAGCCACTACTGAACTGGCTGATCGGCCCGGATGGGCTACCCTTGGATGTATGCATACGTGCCATCTCCAGCAGTACCCCCAACTGGGAGGAGATCATGGAAGGACCACATCACGCACTGGCAGATGCTCGCCTGCTGGCCGGCCAGGCCGAACGTGCCTGCATGGCCTGAACATGACTCCGGCGGGCTGAGCTTTCTCGCCCGCCAGCACAGGAATACCATCTGATACTGTACAGAGGCCAGGTTATCCGGAGGTGCTTATGGCTACGGGATGGGCGCATGACGGTGCCGTGCAGGAGCAGATCGACGACACCATCAAGGATGCAGTCGAACGGGCTCGCAGCAACTTGTCGGCAGGTGACAGCCTGAGTCATTGCGAAGAATGCGATGCCGTCATTCCCGAGGCACGCCGCAAGGCGGTTCCCGGGGTGCGACTCTGTATCGATTGCCAGACCATCCGGGATCGTGAGCAACAGGAAGCCAGTGGCTACAACCGCCGAGGCAGCAAGGACAGCCAACTTCGCTGACGCCCACCTGCCACTGGCAGCCACACAAGGACCTACAGGTGACTCTTCCTTTCCAAGACCAACCAGTCCACTCGCCGGTATCACTGACCGGTAACGAGCCGCTGTTCATGGTCATGAACGCCGGTTCGGGAAAAAACGACAGTACCGACATCCAGGTGATCATCAAGACCGCTTGCGAACAGGCCGGCCGCGACTGTCAGCTGATCCTCGTGGAGCGTGGCGATCAACTGCAGGCAGCTGCCGAAAAAGCCGTGGCATTGGCCCAGACGCATGCCGGGGTAGTGGTCGCGGTCGGTGGAGACGGCACCCTCCATGCGGTTTGTCAGACGGTCATCGGCCAGAACGTGCCGTTCGGCGTGCTGCCCCAAGGCACATTCAACTATTTCGGACGCGCCCATTACCTATCTCAGGACACCACACAGGCAGTACACGATCTGCTCAATGCCCGCCTCGAGCATATCAGCCTGGGTCGCCTCAATGGGCGCTATTTCCTGGTCAATGCCAGTCTCGGGCTCTACCCGCGGCTACTGGAAGACCGTGAAGCCTATAAGCAACGTTACGGACGCAGCCGCTGGGTCGCATTGTGGTCGGCCCTGGTCACCCTGACCAAGGCACACCGCCAATTGAATATACAGCTGGATTACGCCGGTCAGCACCAGCTGCTGCGCACGCCGACCCTGGTGGTCTGCAACAACCCCCTGCAACTGGAGCAGATAGGTATCGATCCGCAGCTACCCGAGGACGTCGACCACCTGGTGGCGCTGACCTCACGTCCGGTCGGTACCCTGTCACTGTACGGCTTGCTGATACAAGGTCTGTTGAGTCGCATGGGCGAGGCGGACAATGTGATCAGCATCGGCTTCCAGACGATGTCTGTGCACCTGGGTCGGCGGCCACGTATGGTCAAGGTGGCCATGGACGGCGAGATCTTTCGCATGCGCAGCCCGCTCGAATTCAGCGTCGCGGTCAAGGCGCTGCCCCTGCTGATCCCTCGCACAGCGCCGTCACCAGAACATCCATGAGCAGGATTCTGCATTTTTCCGACCTGCATTTCGGTACCGAGAATACAGACGTGATGCAGGCTCTGCTGCACCTGGCTGAGCAACAACAACCCGATCTGTACCTGCTCAGCGGCGACATCACCCAACGCGCACGACGCAGCCAGTTCGCCGCCGCGCACACCTTCATACAGCGGTTACCGGCAAAGCCGCTACTGGCCGTGCCCGGCAATCACGATCTGCCTCTGTTCAACCTGCCACTACGCATGCTCAACCCCTACGGCAACTATCGGCACGTATTCGGCAATGAACTGGAGCCGGAGTTCGAGCGCGACGATCTGCTGGTCATCGGCGTCAATTCCACACGCCCCAGCCGGCACAAGGACGGGGAAGTGTCAGATGAGCAGATCCATCGAGTGGCACAGCGTCTGAAGCAAGCGCGCCCAGGTCAATTGCGCCTGGTCATGCTGCACCATCCGGTGCGCGCTGTGGAAGAGTCGGATGTCAGCAATCTGCTGATTGGCCGCGAACGGGCGGTGCCCACCTGGGTCGATGCCGGCGCAGACCTGTTGCTGGCCGGTCACATACATCTGCCCTACGTGGTGCCGCTCACAGGCAGCTCTGACCGTTCAGCCTGGGCGATACAAGCTGGCACGGGCATATCGCAGCGTGTCCGCGGCAATATCCCCAACTCCATAAACCTCATCGAGTACGATGCAGAGGGCGGGCAGCCCCGCTGTCATGTCACGCGCTGGGATTATGCGCATGAGAGCAAGCGTTTCGTAGCAGGGAAAACAACCCTGCTGCCGCTGGGCCGCGCTGGCTGAACGCCGGACTAGCGCCTAGACCTCGGCGTTGTGGTAGATGTTCTGCACATCTTCAACGTCGTTGAGCATCTCGATGAAACGCTCGAACAGCGGCATGTCTTCTTCGCCGATCGGTGTCGAGGTCTGTGGCAGG
>JASJKW010000053.1:0-3217 GCA_037621305.1 Pseudomonas sp. | reverse complement strand
TTTCCCGGTGGCCGTGGCCCTGGGCGCCGATCCGGCAACCATCCTCGGCGCAGTGACCCCGGTACCCGACACCCTGTCCGAATACGCCTTTGCCGGTCTGCTGCGCGGCCAGCGTACCGAGCTGGTCAAGTGCCGCGGCTCGGAACTGCAAGTCCCGGCGGGTGCTGAAATCGTGCTGGAAGGCGTGATCCATCCCGGCGAGATGGCCGAGGAAGGCCCCTTCGGCGACCATACCGGCTACTACAACGAAGTGGACAGCTTCCCGGTATTCACCGTCGAGCGTATCACCCAGCGGGAAAAGCCCATCTACCACAGCACCTACACGGGCCGTCCACCGGATGAACCCGCGGTGCTCGGTGTGGCGCTGAATGAAGTCTTCGTGCCGATCCTGCAGAAGCAGTTTCCGGAAATCACCGACTTCTATCTGCCACCCGAAGGCTGCTCCTACCGCATGGCGGTGGTATCGATGAAGAAGCAGTACCCCGGCCATGCCAAGCGGGTGATGCTCGGTGTATGGAGCTTCCTGCGCCAGTTCATGTACACCAAGTTCGTCATCGTCGTCGATGACGATATCAACGTACGCGACTGGAATGACGTGATCTGGGCCATCACCACCCGCATGGACCCCAAGCGCGATACCGTAATGATCGACAACACACCGATCGACTATCTTGATTTTGCCTCACCGGTCTCCGGCCTGGGCAGCAAGATGGGGCTGGATGCCACCAACAAGTGGCATGGCGAAACCACCCGGGAATGGGGCACGACTATTGTTCAGGACCCGGCAGTGAAGCAGCGTATCGACGCTATCTGGTCAGAACTGGGAATCGACTGATGAAAGTGACTCTTCAGCCTTCGGGGCATGTCATCGAGCTGTTGCCGGGCGAACGCATCATTGATGCCGCTCGCCGTCTGGGCTTCGATGCACCGCAGAGCTGTCGCAATGGCAATTGCCATATTTGCGCTGCCAACCTGATCAGCGGACGGGTATTGCAGAACGGTACCGAGCGCCGCGGCGGCGAGCTGTTCACCTGCATCGCCGAGCCGCTGGAAGACTGCGAAGTGGAGTGGGAAAACGTACTGGCGCCCGCTGAACTGCCATTGCGCAGCCTGGCGTGCCAGGTGGTCGACATCCAGGATCTGGGCGGCGATGTCTGCAGGCTGCAGTTGCGGGCTCCAGCGGGCAAGCCGCTGCGCTATCACGCCGGGCAATATCTGCTGCTGGAACGTTTCGATGGTGAACTGTCGGCTTTTTCCATCGCCTCGGCACCCCATGAGAGCCGGCTGCTCGAGCTGCATATTCTGGTCCGCGAGCAGAACACAGTGGCGCTGGTCGAGCATATCCGCCAGCAGGGCATCGCCCGTATCAAGGCCCCTCTGGGTGATTGCAGTCTGCCGCGCCTGCCCGAACGTCCGCTGGTGCTGATCGCCGCCGGTACCGGCCTGGCGCAGATGCAGAGCCTGACCGAGCATTGCCTGCAGCAGGGTTTCGAGCGACCTGTTCACCTGTATTGGGGCGTGCGCCAACCCGAGGACTTCTATCAGGCACCGCATTGGGATCATTGGCAGCAACAGCCCAATGTCTATCTGCACAAGGTGGTCAGTGATGTACCGGACTGGAACGGTCGTCAGGGCATGCTGTCCGAGGCCGTGTGCGAGGATCTGGCCAATCTGGCCGATTACGAATTCTTCCTGTGCGGCTCACCAGCCATGGTGTACGGCACCCTGGATGCGCTGCTGGCGGCAGGTGCCGTGGAGCAGCAGATTCATTCGGATGTGTTTGCCTACGCGCCGCGCTAAGCCAATCCACACACCAACCCTCTCCCACTGAACAGCGCCACTGTCTACCGTGGGAGCGGGCAAGCCGCTCCCACAAAACCTCCGCTCCACAGGTACTATCACCCTGTTACCGCAGGGCTTTTGGCTGCGGCAACTCCGGCAGATCATGCACCATCAGCGTAAACCCCTGACGCAGCATCTTCTGGCTGGCCTGGTGCTCACCCAGATGCTCCAGCAACCTGACCAACTCGGCACAGGTCTGAATATCCCGACGGCTGGCAAAACTGGCTTCAAAATACTCCCGCGCCTTGCCCCACAGGCTGTTACGCAACGCCAACCTGCCCAGCGCAAGCAATAGCGTCGCATCCTGCGGATGATCGGCCAGCCAGCGTTCGGCGGTATCCAGCTGCCGCGCCGGGTCAGCGCCGCGCACCAGCCCATAGATATGCACCAGCCGGTCATTGTAGGCGTGACCCAGAGTTTCACGCAGGACCTTCTCCGCATGCACTTCGGCGCCAGAAGCACGCAGCTGCAGGCAGTAGGTCTCGACCAGCGCCATGTCCTGTTTCAGCGGCTTGGGCAGACGCTCCCAGACCGTGCTGACCGGATTGGCTTCGCCGGCAAGCAGACTCTGGCCGCGTTGCCCCGCCTGGGTCAGCAGAGCAATGTAAACCTGCCGCTCCAGAGCCTGTTGATCGGCCTCGCTGTACAGCTTGTTGCGGTGCAGTTCAGGCAACAGCTGCTCCAGTCGCTCCCAGTCTTCCAATCGCAAGTACAGCTGCCCCATCAGCTTCAAGGCATACAGGTGCTTGGGGTGCTCCTTGCGCACGCGCGTCAAGGTCGCCAGCGCCTGCTCCAGCTGGCCGCGGGATATCTGCAGCTGCGCCTGGGTAACGGCGATGGCCACATCGGCGTTAGGAGTGGTTTCGTAGGCTTCACGCAGCAGCTTGTCGGCCTCGCGATAATCCTCCAGCTCGTGTGCGGCACGGGCTGCCGCCAGATAGTTGATCAGCGGCTGCTCGGCGTGCGGCGCGGCACGGCGCAACAGGCGCAGACTGTTGGCCCAGTGGCCTTCAGCGAACTCCAGCAGCCCACGGGTGGTGATCTGATTGGCGCGGCGGGCCCGGTTGTGTCGTGACCAGGGGTTTACCCGTCGGCTGGACGCATTGATCAACCGCACCACCGCCCGCAGCAGCACCAGCAATAGCCAGAGCGCCAGCAGAATGCCGAGGCCGACCCAGACGCTGGTTTCGATCGACACGTTGCGCCAGGCAATCAACAGATAGCCCGGGTCTTCGGCGACCGCCATGCCCAGCAGTGCCGCGATCAGCAGAACCACCAGCACCGCTACATAGCTTTTACTCATCAGCGGTCTCCCCACTGATTACGGGGCTCTTGCGGCTTTGAACATATGCCGCAAGCCCTTGCTGCAAGGGTG
>JASJKW010000052.1:0-5383 GCA_037621305.1 Pseudomonas sp. | reverse complement strand
CCTGCCACCGCCAAACCGCTCAATTATCTGAAAGCCGCCAGTGATCTGGAACAGACCGGCCGCTTGCAAAGCGCCCTGCGCTCCTATGAACGCGCCGCCACCGAATGGCCAGACCAACCGACAGCCCGCTTGGGATTGGGCAATACCCGCTGGGCCCTCAACGACAAACACTCAGCTCTGGAAGAGTTCCAACGCCTGGTGAATGAATTCCCCGACTTCCAGCCAGGCTGGAACAACCTGGCGACCGGACTGGAAGACCTCGGCTGTCCCGCGCAGGCGGCAACAGCCAGAAAGTGCAGTGAGTCAGTCGACAAATCCTCCTCTTGCACAAGCCTGAAGTGCGGAACAAGTCATTAACATTGAACTTGTGACGCACCTCTCCTTAAACTTCTAAAACTTGCAGCCTGATTAGAAACACTCAACCCCAACAATAAAAGACCAACCACCTCCCTATATACAGATCAATAACCCATTCGCGTCAAAGCGTCTCAAAACGGAACCAGATCACATCCCCCTCCGCATACAGCCGTCTACCATGCGGCTTGCAGCCCTACACTTGTATACTGCCAATTACCTATAAAGCAGATCAGTTCACATTATTCGCCTTGAATAGCAACTCGCTCATCAATAGCATACGAGCCGTCTTTAACTGAACTGCGCAACTTGCTGCACAGTGAAAGTGCGCAACTTCTTGCGCAAACACAACACTTACCACCCCCACTTCCCGGGTAATGACGCAACTCACTATTCATCAAGGATTGATGTAAACATGCTCGATCAACATTACATCAATTTAATGGAATCGCCGATCGCCGAGCATGACTTCGCAGGCGAAGACACCCGCTACACACCCGAATTTGAAGCACTGGAAGAAGAACTGGCCAAGGATGCTTCGGTTCATCGCACCACCGGGACCGATTGGTCGGTCATCCGTGAAGGCGCAGAACTGCTGTTGCAGACACAATCCAAAGACCTGCGTGTTGTCTGCTGGCTGGTCTGGAGCCTGTATCACACCGAGAGCTTCGCTGGCCTCACGGCCGGACTTGGCATGCTGCGTCATGCATGTTCGCAACATTGGCCGGAACTGCACCCATTCAGAACCCGCACCCGTACTGCGGCTCTCGATTGGCTTTGCAGCCGCCTCGAGCAGGTATTGGGCGAACAGAATCCCAATGCCGCTCAAATGGACAGTTTCCGCAGTATCGCCGCCCATTTGCGCGACCTCGACAGCCTGCTGACAGAACATCTTCATGAGGCTGCACCGCAACTCATGCCGCTGTATCGGCGTGTGGATGAACTGCTGAAACGCACCGAAGCCACACCACCACCCCAAGCCACAGCCGCCCCGCTATCAACAGCAAGTACCAGTCAACCTGCGGTATCTGCAGCCCCAACAGAAGCCATCGCGTCGCTCGGCGCACCCATCGTCGACAACCGTGATGCCCATCGCAGCCTGCGCGCCCTGCAGGACCAGACTCGCCCCCTCACCGCCTGGTGGTTGCACCAGAACCCCGGTGATGTCCGCGCGATCCGGCTGGCACGCACCTTATTGTGGTTGCCGATCGACAGCTTGCCGGAACATAACGCCGAGCAGATCACCAGCTTGCGCAACCTGCCGGCCGACCGGCTCAAGGCATACCAGGAGCGCTTCAATCAAGGGCAATATCAGGCGCTGCTGTCCGAGGTCGAAACCAGCCTCAACCGCGCTCCATTCTGGCTTAGCGGCCAGCACCTCGCCTGGCGCTGCCTCGAGGCACTGGACGCGCAGCCCGCTGTGCAGGAGCTGGAATCTCAGCTTCGCCACCTGCTGGAACGTCTACCGGGTCTGGATGAACTGCGCTTTCATGATGGCGAACCTTTTGCCGACAGCGACACTCGCCAGTGGCTGGCCAGCCGCGTGTTGCCTGGCAGCCTGACTACGCACAGCACGGCCTGCGAGCCCACGGAACACGCCGCTGCGCCTTGGGATGCCGCGTTTCAGGAAGCACTGGGACTGCTGCGTCAGGAGGGACTGCGCCCCGCCATGCAACTGCTGACACAGGGCCGCCGCCAGAGCAGCGGAGAGCGTGCTCGTTTCTACTGGCAGCTGGCCGAAGCGCGGCTATGCCACCAGGCCCGCCAGCATGAAATAGCCTGCGCCCGGCTCGAGGCTTTGCAGCAGACTCTTCAGTTCTCCGGGCTGGATAAATGGGAACCCACACTCAATCTGGAAGTACTGCGTCTGCTGTATGCCTGCTGTGAAGTGCTGCCGCAGAACCAGCTAGTGCGTGATCGCAGGGAAGAGATCTTCCACCGGTTGTGCCACCTCGATTTCGAGGTGGTACTGAACAAGGCCTTAGGGCCACAAAAGTAGCGGAGAAACAGCATGGCCAAAGAAGGCACAGTAGCACCCAAGGAACGCATCAACGTGACGTTCAAGCCCGACACCAATGGGGCTTCGGAAGAAATCGAACTACCCCTGAAGTTGATGGTGCTGGGCGACTTCACCCAGCGTGAGGACGACCGCAAGATCGAGGACCGCAAGCCCATCGCCATCGACAAGAACACCTTTGACGAGGTGCTGGCCAAGCAGGAACTGAACCTGAGCTTCAATGTGCCCAATCGACTGCAGGACGAGGCAGCCCACGAAGATCTGGCGGTCAACCTGCAGATCAACTCGATGAAGGATTTCAACCCAGCCAGCCTGGTGGACCAGGTGCCGGAACTGCGCAAGCTGATGGAGCTGCGTGATGCACTGGTGGCCTTGAAAGGGCCACTGGGTAACGCCCCGGCTTTCCGCAAGGCTATTGAAAGCGTGCTCAGCGATGATGATTCCCGAGAGCGCGTACTTGCCGAACTGGGCCTGGCCCAGCAACAGACACCGGACGCCTGATCACACAAGGACGCAAGCATGAGCACCCAGACAACCGCTATCAGCGCACCCAGCGCCAGCGAAGACACCAGCCTTCTCGACCGCATCATCGCCGAGACCCGCCTGACTCCAGACGACGAGGCCTATGGCATTGCCCGTCGCGGCGTGTCCGCCTTCATCGAAGAGTTGCTGAAGCCGCAGAACGAAAAAGAGCCGGTCAAGAAAGCCATGGTCGATCGCATGATCGCCGAAATTGACGCCAAACTCAGCCAGCAGATGGACGAGATTCTGCACCACGCCAACTTCCAGGCGCTGGAGTCCTCCTGGCGCGGCCTGAAACTATTGGTCGATCGCACGGACTTCCGTGAAAACATCAAGTTCGAGATGATCAATGCCTCCAAGCAGGATCTGCTCGACGACTTCGAAGACAGCCCGGAAATTGTTCAGTCCGGCCTGTACAAGCACGTCTATACCGCAGAGTACGGCCAATTCGGTGGTCAGCCGGTCGGCGCCCTGATTGCCAACTATTTCTTCGACCCGAGCTCTCAGGACATCAAGACCCTGCAGCACGTGGCCAGCGTTGCGAGCATGGCCCATGCGCCCTTTATCGCTGCCGCAGGACCACGTTTCTTCGGGCTGGAAAGTTTCACCGGACTGCCTGACATCAAGGATCTGAAGGACCATTTCGAAGGTCCGCAGTTCGCCAAATGGCAGGGCTTTCGAGAACGCGAAGATGCGCGTTACGTGGGCCTGACACTGCCGCGTTTCCTGCTGCGCACCCCCTATGATCCTGAAGACAACCCGGTGAAGAGCTTCGTCTACAAGGAAAGCGTCGCCAATAGCCATGAGCATTATCTGTGGGGCAACACGGCGTTCACCTTCGCTACCCGACTGACCGAAAGCTTCGCCAAGTTCCGCTGGTGCCCGAACATCATCGGACCACAGAGCGGTGGCGCGGTCGATGACCTGCCGTTGCACCATTTCGAGAGTATGGGCGAGATCGAGACCAAGATTCCCACCGAAGTACTGGTATCGGATCGCCGCGAGTACGAACTGGCCGACGAAGGTTTCATCGCGCTGACCATGCGCAAGGGCAGTGACAATGCGGCCTTCTTCTCTGCCAACTCGACGCAGAAAGCCAAGTTCTTCGGCAACTCCGAGGAAGGCAAGGCCGCGGAGTTGAACTACCGGCTCGGTACCCAACTGCCTTACATGTTCATCGTCAACCGTCTGGCGCATTACCTCAAGGTGCTGCAGCGCGAGCAGATCGGCTCCTGGAAGGAACGTACCGACCTGGAGCTGGAACTCAACCGCTGGATCCGCCAGAACGTCGCCGACCAGGACAACCCCAACCCCGAGGTACGCGGTCGTCGTCCGCTGCGCGCCGCGCAGATCAATGTTGCCGATGTGGAAGGCGAGCCCGGCTGGTATCGGGTCACCCTCAGCGTTCGCCCGCACTTCAAATACATGGGAGCGGATTTCACCCTGTCGTTGGTCGGCAAGCTGGACAAGGAGTAATCGGCGATGGGCTACGGCAGTCTGTTCGAACGTCTCGGAGGGCAATCTGCACACCGCGCCGGCTGGGGGTTGCAACAGGCAGCGACGGACTCGGTGGCTTGCCACTTGTCCAAGATGCTCAGCACCCGCGCCGGCAGCGTGTTGACCCTGCCCGATTACGGACTGCCCGATCTCAACGATATGCGCCTGTCGCTGCATGATTCACTGCAGCAGGCGCGGCTCGCCATCGAACGCTTCATCGAGGTTCATGAACCTCGACTGTCCCAGGTGAGGGTCTTGGCCCTGCCTCGGGACCATGATCCGCTGAGCCTCGCCTTCGCCATCGAAGGACGGCTGGAAGTGGAAGGATTGAAGTGCAACGTCAACTTTTCCGCACGCCTGGATGGCAGCGGCAAGGTACAGGTCGAATAGGATACATAGTGTCGTTCAATCATTACTACCAGAGTGAACTGACCGCGCTGCGGCAGCTCGGCAAGCGCTTTGCCGAGCGCAGCCCCGCGCTTGCGCCATTCCTCGGCCAGAGCGGCAAGGACCCGGATGTCGAACGCCTGCTCGAAGGGTTCGCATTTCTCACCGGGCGGCTGCGCCAGAAGCTCGATGACGAGCTGCCGGAACTGACCCATTCCCTGATGCACCTGCTGTGGCCAAACTACATGCGGCCGCTGCCGGCCATGAGCATCCTGCAGTTCGACCCGCTGCGCCATGCCGGCGAGTCGCTGGTGGTACCGCGCAATACACCGGTGGAATCCAGGCCGGTGGACGGAGTCAATTGCCGCTTTCGCACCAGTTACCCTACCGAGGTGCTACCGCTGGCAATGCATGCGCTGGATTACTCGATAAAAGGCAAAGGCGCCCTGCTGAACCTGCAGCTGATGATGACCGCCTCTGGCAGCCTGCTGGATGTCAATCTGCAGCAACTGCGACTGCATTTCGCGGGTGAGCGCTATATCAGCCAGATGCTGCTGCTGGGTCTGCTGCGCAACCTGGAAAACAT
Organism: Pseudomonas sp.; assembly: GCA_037621305.1. GTDB lineage: Bacteria > Pseudomonadota > Gammaproteobacteria > Pseudomonadales > Pseudomonadaceae > Halopseudomonas. The sequence continues at coordinate 20 of JASJKW010000052.1, read as the reverse complement.
CGAGCTGGTATTGCTCGACC
>JASJKW010000051.1:0-3303 GCA_037621305.1 Pseudomonas sp. | reverse complement strand
AGCTTATCAATAGCATCGGGCTTTTCATGCATGCCGAAGCGATCGACGATGGTTCTGCTGGCTTCGTTGAGACCCAACACCTCGACTTCCGCACCATCACGGCGCAGCTTGACCACGACCTTGTCCAGAGCCGCCACTGCGGTGATATCCCAGAAGTGGGCACGGCTCAGGTTGATGGTCACCTTGCTCAGTGCTTCCTTGAAATCGAAGGCTGCAACGAACTTGTCAGCTGAACTGAAGAACACCTGGCCGGTGACCTCGTAGATGCGGTGTTCACCGGTTTCATCCAGCGAGGAGCTGATATCCATGTAGTGGCCGACCTTGTTGGCGAAGAACATCGCTGCCAGTAACACCCCAGCCAGCACACCAAAAGCCAGGTTGTGGGTGAACACCACGACGACCACGGTGACCAGCATCACCAGGTTGGTGGACAGCGGATACTCCTTGAGGTTGCGCAGCGAGTCCCAGCTGAAGGTACCGATCGACACCATGATCATCACCGCCACCAGAGCAGCCATGGGGATCTGGCTGACCCAATCGCTGAGAAACACCACCATCAGCAGCAGCACGGACCCGGCTATCAGGCACGACAGGCGACCGCGACCGCCGGATTTCACGTTGATGACCGATTGGCCGATCATCGCGCAACCCGCCATGCCGCCCAACAAGCCCGACGCAATATTGGCTACACCTTGCCCCTTGCACTCACGATTCTTGTCGCTGGGTGTGTCGGTCAGATCATCAACGATGGTAGCGGTCATCATCGACTCCAGCAGCCCCACCACGGCCAGCGCTGCCGAGTAGGGAAAGATGATGGCCAGGGTTTCGAAGGTCAATGGAACGTCTGGCCACAGGAACACCGGCAAGGTGTCCGGGAGCTCTCCCATGTCACCGACCGTGCGGATGTCCAGGCCCAGATAGAGCGCTACACCGGTGAGAGTCAGAATGCACACCAGCGGCGACGGGATGAGTTTGCCAATCCTCGGCACGTAGGGAAACAGATAGATAATGCCCAGGCCGGCGGCGGTCATCGCATAGACGTGCCAGGTGACGTTGGTCAACTCAGGCAGCTGCGCCATGAAGATCAGGATCGCCAACGCATTCACGAAGCCGGTCACCACCGAGCGCGAGACAAAGCGCATCAGCGAGCCGAGCTTCAGATAGCCGGCGATAATCTGCAGCACACCACACAGCAAGGTAGCCGCCAGCAGGTACTCAAGGCCGTGGTTCTTGACCAGTGTCACCATCAGCAATGCCATGGCGCCGGTTGCAGCGGAGATCATTCCCGGACGGCCGCCGACGAAGGCAATCACCACCGCGATACAGAAGGACGCGTAAAGCCCAACCTTGGGATCCACACCCGCGATAATGGAAAAGGCAATCGCCTCGGGGATCAGGGCCAGTGCCACCACAAGGCCGGCAAGCAAATCACCACGGATATTGGAGAACCAGGTTTGTTTCAACGAGTGGAGCATCAGCATTTCCAAAGCAATGGATCGCCCAGCACAGTAGGGCGGAGGTCCTGTGTAGCTGGTCGATTCGAGATCATGTTATCGGGTGTAGGTGCTGTGGCTGGTAGCAGACCGGATACACAGCAAAGCCTAACCGCCAGCGAAGCAAGCGATTACGGATAATGCGAGGGGGCGCAGCACTATGGCGGCGTAGGCTGCCAGGTCATGTTTCGCAGAGTCAGCATCAGGGGCCTTATCAAGATTTTGGTAACTCAAACAGCGCGCCAGTCTACAGGGCAAAAACCGTTTGGGCGAGCCCCGCAGCCCGGTCGCCGTACCAGGCGGTGATCGGGCTTCCTATATCGTTTGCTCCTCTGGGTCTCCTCTATACCGTATGCAGATACCACATATACTCAAGATCCGAGATGGTCTTCTCGAACTCCTCCATCTCGCTTTCCTTGCACAACACGAAGACGTCCAGATACTCCTCACCGATGTATTCCTTCATCACCTCGGAGCCTTCCAGTTCGCGCAGTGCGTCGCGCAGGTTGGTCGGTAATGACGCTTCGTGCTGCTCGTAGGCGTTGCCCTCGGTCATGGCCGGCGGCTCGATGCGATTGCTGATGCCGTAATGAATGGCTGACAGCAGCGCCGCCATCAGCAGGTAAGGGTTGGCATCAGCGCCGCCAAGGCGGTGTTCGATACGCATGGCTTCCGCTTCGCCGCCCGGTACCCGTACTGCCACAGTACGGTTGTCGATACCCCAGGTCGCGGCGCAGGGCACGAAGAAGCTCGGACTGAAACGCCGATAGGAATTGACGTTGGGGCACAGGAAGGCCATGTATTGCGGGAGGGTTTCCAGCAGACCACCAATGGCCCAACGCAACGCATCAGGCAGGTTGCCGTCGGCATCCGGGGCAAAGATGTTCGTTCCGTCCCGTTCCAGACTGATGTGCACGTGCATGCCGTTACCCGCCTGGTCATGGTAGGGCTTGGCCATGAAGGTGGTGTCCATCTCGTGGTCATAGGCCACGCTCTTGATCACCCGCTTGAGCAGCACGCTGTAATCGCATGCCTTGACCGGATCATCCACGTGATGGAGGTTGACTTCGAACTGGCCGGGAGCCGATTCGGCGACGATGGCGTCAGCGGGGATGCCCTGCTCGTGGGCAGCTTCGATGACGTCCTCGAGAAACTCTGCATATTCGTCCAGGTCGTCCATGGAATAGACCTGTACCGAGTTGGGACGTTTACCGGAAATCGGTGAACGTGGCGGCTGCGGTCGACCCGTGATGTTCTCCTGATCGATCAGATAAAACTCCAGCTCGAACGCCGATACCGGTTTCAGACCCAGCTCTGTGAAACGCTCGACTACCTGTTGCAGCACATAGCGAGGATCGGCAAAGAACGGCGTCTTGCGGTCCAGTTCGTACATGGTCATCAATAGCTGACCGATGGGACGTTTCTGCCAGGGTTCGATACACAGCGTGCCGGGAATGGGCAAACAGATACGGTCGGCATCGCCGATTTCCAGACCCAGGCCGGTCTCCTCGACGGTGGTGCCCTGGATATTCAGGGCAAATACCGATGCCGGCAGCGCGATACCGCGATCAAAAGCCCGGATCAATGCCGAACGATCAATGCGCTTGCCGCGAACGATACCGTTCATGTCGGCAATCAGCAGATCGATGAAGTGAACCTCGGGATGCTCGGCCAGAAAAGCCTCGGCTTCCTGCATATCAACGGGAAGGGTATCGTCGGGGGCAAGGGCTACGATACTGGCGGGCTCGGTACCGACTGCCGTGTCATCGGCTGGGGAGTGCATGTTCGTCACCTGTTATTTGTAAAATAT
>JASJKW010000050.1:0-3563 GCA_037621305.1 Pseudomonas sp. | reverse complement strand
TTCTGGTCATCATCTATGCCCGCTATTATCTGTCGAAGAACGATCCAATGGGACGCTTCTTCTTCTTCCTGCTGTTGTTCATGGCTGCCATGCTGGGCGTGGTGCTGTCGGAAAACCTGCTGTTGATGATGTTCTTCTGGGAGCTGACCAGCCTGTCGTCCTTCCTGCTGATCGGCTATTGGTCGCACTCGTCGGACGCGCGCAAAGGTGCGCGTATGGCGCTGGCGATCACCGGTGGTGGTGGTCTGGCATTGCTGGCGGGGGTTCTGCTGCTGGGCCAGGTAGTCGGCAGTTATGAACTCAGCGTGGTGCTCGCCTCGGGCGATCTGATTCGCGAGCATGCTCTGTATCCGGTGATTCTGGTATTGGTACTGCTGGGTGTATTTACCAAATCGGCGCAGTTTCCATTCCATTTCTGGCTACCCCATGCCATGGCAGCGCCCACGCCGGTGTCGGCATATCTGCATTCGGCAACCATGGTCAAGGCTGGGGTGTTTTTGTTGGCGCGGCTATATCCGGCGCTGTCTGATACCGATCTGTGGTTCTTCCTGGTCAGTGTCACGGGCATGGCCACTTTGCTGTTGGGTGCCTGCACGGCGCTATTCCAGCATGACCTCAAAGGGCTGCTGGCCTATTCGACCATCAGTCATCTGGGCCTGATCACTCTGTTGTTCGGGTTGGATACGCAACTGGCTGCGGTCGCCGCCGTGTTCCACATCATCAATCACGCGACGTTCAAGGCCTCGTTGTTCATGGCCGCGGGGATCATTGATCACGAGACCGGTACCCGGGACATGCGCCGGATCAATGGCTTGTGGAAATACATGCCGCATACTGCAACGCTGGCGATGGTGGCGGCATCTGCGATGGCCGGTGTACCACTACTCAATGGCTTCCTCAGCAAGGAAATGTTCTTTACTGAGACACTTCAGCAGCACCAGTTCGGTAACTACAGTTGGATAGTGCCCCTGGTGGCGGTGTTGGCCGGCCTGTTTTCGGTGGCCTATTCGCTGCGTTTCATTCATGACGTGTTTTTCAACGGAAAGCCGGTGAATCTGCCGAAATTCCCACCGCATGAGCCGAGCCGCTACATGAAGATACCGGTGGAGATACTGGTCGCGCTGTGCCTGCTGGTGGGCTTGCTGCCGGGCTTTACAGTAGCTGCGCTGCTGGCGGTAGCGGCCAGTGCGACCCTGGGTGGCGATCTTCCGGAATACAGCCTCGCCATCTGGCACGGTTTCAATCTGCCGTTAGCCATGAGTTTTGTGGCATTGATGCTGGGTGTGCTGATCTATTTTGGTCGGCATCAACTATTAGGTTGGTACGTGCATCTGCCACAGCTGGATGCGAAGGGTACCTTCGAGCGCTCTATCCAGCGTCTGGTAAACCTGGCTGCGGGGTTTACCCTGCGTATCGAGGCTGTGTCGCTGCAGCGCTATCTGCTGTGGATGCTGCTATCGGCACTCTTGGTGAGCGGCTATTGGCTGCTGCAGTTGCCGTCGTTGCGCGGCACGGTGCCGATGACGCCGGTGGACGGTGCTACGCTGACCTGCGCGCTGCTGTTGATGGCGGCGGCAGCGGCGACGGCGATCTGGCATCGTCGCCGGTTGGTTTCCCTGGTCATGCTCAGCGTGGTGGGGTTGTTTGTGGCGCTGGCCTTTGCCCGGTTCTCTGCACCGGATCTGGCGCTGACTCAGTTGTCCGTTGAGTCTGTCACCATCATTTTGCTGATGTTGGCGCTATTTTTCCTACCGCGTACTACGCCAGTCGAGTCCTCAACCTTGGGTCGTGGTCGCGATCTGCTGATCGCCGGGCTGACCGGGGCGCTGGTGACCGTACTATGTCTGGCGGTGCTGACGCGCCCCTATGACAGTATTGCCGGATTCTTCCTGGCCAACAGTCTGACCGGGGGCGGCGGCACCAATGTGGTGAACGTGATATTGGTGGACTTCCGTGGCTTCGATACCATGGGCGAGATCACGGTACTGGCGATCGCCGGTGCGGCAATCTACGCGCTGATCAAGGGGTTACGCCTTAGCAGGCCGGCAGTGGATACCATCGAACGCGCCTGGGCGCGGGACACGCATCCTTTCATGTTGGTGAACCTCTCGCGGCTCATCCTGCCGCTGGCATTGATGGTGTCGATGTACATCTTCCTGCGCGGTCACAACCTGCCGGGCGGCGGCTTCATTGCCGGGCTGATTACGGCCGTGGCTCTGATTCTGCAATATATCGCCAGTGGCAGTGCCTGGACCCATGCACGCTGGGGCGTCGATTATCATCATCTGGCAGGTGCCGGTGTTGTCATCGCAGGGCTCACTGGCGTGGGCAGCTGGCTGTTTGGCTACCCATTCCTGACCAGTGCATTCGATCATTTCGCCATACCTCTGGTGGGTGAAATTGAATTGGCTACGGCGATGCTGTTCGATCTGGGGGTCTATCTGACTGTGGTCGGAGCCACCCTGTTGATCCTGTCCAATCTGGGCAAACTCTCAATCAATGCTGTCAGGGAGCCGCAATAATGGAGCTGCTGTATGCCCTCACACTGGGTGTCTTGACCATGTCCGGGGTCTATCTGCTGTTACGGGCACGTACCTTCCCGGTGGTGGTGGGGCTGACCTTGATCAGTTACGCGGTCAACCTGTTTCTGTTTGCCATGGGCCGGCTGCATACCGGTAAGCCGGCGGTATTGGCTGAGGCGGCTGAGTATGCCGATCCGTTGCCGCAGGCCTTGGTGTTGACGGCGATCGTGATTGGCTTTGCCATGACCGCCTTTGCTCTGGTACTCGCGTTGCGAGGGCAGGGCGAGCTGGAAAGTGACCATGTCGATGGACGGAGAAAGTCTTGATGGGGCATTTGCCAATTCTGCCGATTCTGCTGCCCATGTTCACGGGTGCACTGTTGTTGCTGAGTGGTCGGCACGGCGAGGGGGCCAAGCGTCTGCTGTGTCTGCTGGCGACGTTATTGCAGATCCCGCTCGCGCTCACGTTGATGGGGCAGGCCAACGACGGGCTGCAGGTCTATGCCGCCGGTAACTGGATGCCACCATTCGGTATTGTGTTGGTGGTGGATCATTTGTCAGCACTTCTGCTGATGGTCACTGCAATACTGGCGACAGCGGCCGTGATCTATGCCATCCGCGGCGATGACCACCTCGGTCCGAACTTCCATGCACTGTTCCAGTTCCAGTTGATGGGTATCAACGGTGCGTTCCTGACGGGGGACCTGTTCAACCTGTTCGTGTTTTTCGAGATTCTGTTGATTGCCTCCTATGCCTTGCTGCTGCACGGCAATGGATCGGCTCGCGTGCGTTCGGGGATTCATTACGTACTGCTCAATCTATTTGGTTCGGCGCTGTTTCTGATTGCGGTAGGCACTTTGTACGGTGTCGTCGGCACACTGAATATGGCTGATCTGTCGCAGCGCATTGCGCAGCTGCCGGCAGAAGATGCACCGCTGGTGGGTGCAGCAGCCATGTTGTTGCTGGTGGTCTTCGGTCTCAAGGCCGCGGTATTTCCATTGTATTTCTGGCTGCCGAGAGCCTATGCCGCAGCCACGCCCCC
>JASJKW010000049.1:0-11746 GCA_037621305.1 Pseudomonas sp. | reverse complement strand
GTGACCATCATGGTGGTGAGCTGCTTTTCCGCCACGATGCGCGCGGTGAGTTGCAGGACGAAATCCGCTGTGCGTGGGTCAAGGGCTGCGGTGTGTTCGTCCAGCAGCAGACTGCGTGACGGCTGCAGCGCGGCCATCAGCAGACTGACCGCCTGACGCTGACCACCCGAGAGCAGGCCGATGCGGTCGGTCAGGCGGCTTTCCCGACCCAGGCCCAGGGTCGCCAGATGCGCGCGGAAGTCTTCGCGCATGGACGTCTGTACCGCTTTTGCCAGGCCACGGCGCTGACCGCGTTGCTGGGCCAGTGCGAGGTTTTCCTCGATGGTCAGGTCTTCGCAAGTGCCGGCCATGGGGTCCTGAAATACCCGTGCCACGCGACCTGCACGACTCCATACCGGCAGCCGGGTGACGTCATCGCCGTCGATCAGGATCTTGCCGCTGTCCACTGATAGGTCACCGGATACGGCGTTGAGGAAGGTCGATTTACCTGCACCGTTGGTACCGATCACGGTAACGAACTGCCCGGTGGGAATGTCCAGAGACAGTCCCTGCAACGCCCGGGTTTCGATCGGTGTGCCGTGATTGAAGGTGATCTTGAGATTCTGTGCGCTGAGCATCAGACGTGCCTCCTGCGAGTCAGACGCTGTTTGACCAGCGGGATGACCAATGCGACGACCACCAGCACGGCAGTAATCAGGTTCAGGTCCTGAGCCTGCAGACCAATGAAGTCACTGTTCAAGGCCAGGGCAATGAAGAAGCGGTAGACGATGGCGCCGAGAATCACCGCCAGGGTCAGATAGAAGATCCGGCGGGCCGGGAGGATGCTCTCGCCCACGATGACCGCCGCCAGACCGATGACGATGGTGCCGATGCCCATGGAGATATCCGCACCGCCCTGGGTCTGTACGAACATCGCGCCGGCCAGTCCAACCAGTGCGTTGGAGATGGCCATGCCGAGGATGACCATGGCGCCGGTGTTCACGCCCTGGGAGCGTGCCATGCGCGGGTTGGAACCGGTGGCGCGAATGGCCAGGCCCTGGCGGGTGGCGAAGTACATGTCCAGCAGTATCTTGGCGATGATCACCACCACCAGCAGGATCAGCGGTCGGGCGACATAGTCGGACAACCACTGCGGCTGCAGGATGCTGAACATGGTGGGTTCCATGATCAGCGGAATGTTCGGCCGGCCCATGATGCGCAGATTGATCGAATACAGCGCAATCATCATCAGGATACTGGCCAGCAGAGCCATGATTTTCAGATGCACGTTGAGTACAGCGGTAACCATCCCGGCCAGCGCGCCGGCGGCCGTGGCGATGATGGTTGCCAGAAAAGGATCCATGCCATTGGAGATCAGCACAGCACAAACAGCGCCGCCCAGCGGGAAACTGCCGTCGACCGTCAGGTCGGGGAAGCGCAGCAGGCGGAAGGAAATGAATACGCCAAGCGCGACCAGGCCAAAAATCAGACCAACTTCGAGGGCGCCAAATAGGGAAAACAGTGACATGGGTGTTGAGCCTTTGGTGAGCGGCTGTGCCGGCGCGGGGTGCGCCGGCACAGGTCAGATCATTCGATGACTTCGGCGGCTGAGTCGATCAGCTCCTGGGACAGGGTGACACCTTGGGCTGCAGCGGCGGAACGGTTGAGGTACAGGCTCAACTCGCCGGTCTTCTGCGGCGCAATACTACCGGGCTCTTCACCTTGCAGAATACGTACCGCCACTTCGCCGGCCTGCACGCCATGCTTGTAGTAGTCGATGCCCAGAGCGGCAATGGCGCCGCGCTTCACGCTATCGGTATCGGAGGCGATCAGCGGGGTCTTGGTGTCGATACCGACCTTGACCAGCGATTCATAGGCCGACACCACGTTGTTGTCGGTATTGGTGTAGATCACATCCACTTTACCGACCAGGCTGCGGGCGGCGGAGCCTACGTCCACGGTGCGCGGCGCAGCGGCTTCAACCAGCGTCATGCCCATGGTTGGCAGCAGCTCGCGCAGGCGCTCGACCACCACCACCGAGTTGGCTTCACCCGGGTTGTAGACCATGCCCACGCGGGTGGCGTCGGGCACTACACGCTTGACCAGCTCCATCTGGCGATCCAGCTCCAGCTCGTCGGAGACGCCGGTAACGTTGCTGCCGGATGGCTCCCAGTTACGTACCAGCTGAGCCGCAATCGGATCAGTCACCGCAGCGAATACCACCGGCACCGATTTGGTGCTGGCGACCACGGCCTGGGCCGAGGGGGTGGCGATGGCAACGATCACATCCGGGCGGTCACCGACGAACTTGCGGGCGATCTGGCCGGCAGTGGCAGTATTGCCCTGGGCGGTCTGGTACTGCCACTTGAGCTTGTCGCCGGTGTAACCGGCTTCTTCCAGCGCGGCGCGAACGCCGTCGCGCACGGAGTCCAGTGCCGGATGCTCGACGATAGCGGTAGCCGCTACCGACTTGGTCTCGGCCACGACGGAGAAAGGAGCAGCGAGCGCTACGGTCAGCGCTCCAAGGGACAGCCATTTACTGATGGGTGACTTCATTTTATTTCCTATCGGGCAGGCAGAGGCCCTATCTGGTTATTGTTTCCGTGTCACGGATGGCGGAGACGCATTGTCCTGCATCCCCTACAGGTTGGCGATATGCGCCCGTTGTTCGCTGAGCTGGGCCAGCGCCTTTTCAGCGTCGGCCAGCTTCGCGCGTTCCTTGTCGATCACCGCTGGCGGCGCCTTGGCAACGAAACCTTCATTGCCCAGCTTGCCACCGATGCGCTTGACCTCACCCTGCAGACGGCTGATCTCCTTGTCCAGACGCGCCAGTTCGGCGTCCTTGTCGATCAGACCGGCCATGGGTACCAGCACCTCCAGTTCACCGACCAGCGCGGTAGCGGACAGCGGCGCTTCTTCACCCTCAGCGAGGACGGTGATGGAAGCCAGTTTGGCCAGCTTGCGCAGGAAGGCATCGTTCTCGCTCAGGCGACGGCGGTCTTCATCACCGGCCGTGCGCAGCAGCAGTTCCAGTTCCTTGCCCGGGGCGACGTTCATTTCGCCACGAATATTACGCACGCCGAGAATCAGGTTCTTGAGCCATTCGATATCGCCTTCGGCGGCGGCATCGATACGGTCATCCGCGGCAACCGGCCAGGGCTGCAGCATGATGGTATCGCCAGTCTTGCCCGCCAGCGGCGCGATGCGCTGCCAGATTTCTTCGGTAATGAAGGGCATGAACGGGTGAGCCAGACGCAGGGCGGTTTCCAGCACGCGCACCAGCGTGCGGCGGGTGCCACGCTGGCGCTCGGCCGGGGCGTTCTCGTCCCACAATACTGGCTTGGACAGCTCCAGATACCAGTCGCAGTACTGGTTCCAGATGAACTCGTACAGGGCAGTGGCGGCCAGGTCGAAACGGAACTGGTCCAGCTGACGGGTCACTTCCGCCTCGGTGCGCTGCAGCTGGGAAATGATCCAGCGGTCGGCGAGCGTCAGCTCGACGGGCTCACCGTTAACGCCGCAGTCCTTGTCCTCGCATTGCATCATCACATAGCGGGTGGCGTTCCAGATCTTGTTGCAGAAGTTGCGATAACCCTCAACCCGGCCCATATCGAACTTGATATCACGCCCGGTGGACGCCAGCGACAGGTTGGTAAAGCGCAGCGCGTCGGTACCGTAGGCGGCGATGCCCTCAGGGAACTCGTCGCGGGTCTGCTTCTCGATCTTGGCGGCCAGCTTGGGCTGCATCATGCCGCTGGTGCGTTTGGTCACCAGCGATTCCAGATCGATACCGTCGATGATATCCAGCGGGTCGAGCACGTTGCCCTTGGACTTGGACATCTTCTGGCCCTGGCTATCGCGCACCAGACCATGCACATACACCGTCTTGAACGGAATCTGCGCGCTGCCGTCGCCATGCTTCATCAGATGCATGGTCAGCATCACCATACGCGCGACCCAGAAGAAGATAATGTCAAAACCGGTGACCAGCACGTCAGTCGGGTGGAAAGTCTTCAGCGCTTCGGTCTGTTCTGGCCAGCCCAGAGTGGAGAAGGTCCACAGGCCGGAACTGAACCAGGTGTCCAGCACGTCTTCGTCCTGACGCAGCGGTGCATCGCCCAGATTGTGTTTGGCGCGTACTTCCGCTTCGTCGCGGCCTACGTACACTTTACCGGCCTCGTCATACCACGCCGGAATACGGTGACCCCACCACAACTGGCGGGAAATGCACCAATCCTGGATATCGCGCATCCAGGAGAAATACATGTTCTCGTACTGCTTGGGCACGAACTGGATGCGGCCATCTTCCACAGCAGCAATCGCCGGCTCGGCCAGCGGCTTGGTGGATACGTACCACTGGTCGGTCAACCACGGCTCGATCACTACACCGGAACGGTCGCCCTTGGGCACCTTCAGCGCGTGCGGCTCGACTTTCTCCAGCAGGCCGGCTGCTTCAAAGTCGGTAACGATCTGCTTGCGTGCGGCAAAGCGATCCTGACCGGCATAGGCAGCGGGCAGGGTGGCATCGAGTTCATCGTTGACGCTGCCATCAATGTTGAACACCTGAGCGCGGGCCAGTACGGCGGCGTCCTGGTCCAGAATATTGATCAGCGGCAGGTTGTGACGCTTGCCGACTTCATAGTCGTTGAAGTCATGCGCCGGAGTGATCTTCACGCAGCCAGTGCCGAACTCGGGATCACAATAGTCGTCACCGACAATCGGAATGCGTCGGCCAACCAGAGGCAGCTCGACGAACTTGCCGATCAGCGCCTGATAGCGCTCATCTTCCGGGTTCACGGCAACGGCAGAATCACCCAGCATGGTTTCCGGGCGAGTAGTGGCGACGACCAGATAGTTCTTGCCATCAGCGGTTGTTTCGCCATCGGCCAGCGGATAACGCAGATGCCACAGCGAACCGGTCTCGTCGTGGTTTTCCACTTCCAGATCGGAAATCGCGGTGTGGAATGCCGGATCCCAGTTGACCAGACGCTTGCCGCGGTAGATCAGACCGTCTTCATGCAGACGTACAAAGGCTTCCTGCACGGCCGCAGACATGCCCTCATCCATGGTGAAGCGCTCACGGCTCCAGTCCACAGAACTGCCCAACCGGCGAATCTGACGGGTAATGGTACCGCCGGACTCTTCCTTCCATTCCCAGACCTTCTCCAGAAACTTGTCCCGACCCAGATCATGGCGCGACTTGCCCTGCGCCGCGAGCTGACGCTCCACCACCATCTGCGTGGCGATGCCCGCATGGTCAGTACCCGGCTGCCACAGAGTGTTGCGACCCTGCATACGACGGAAACGGATGAGCGCATCCATGATCGAGTTATTGAACCCGTGACCCATGTGCAGGCTGCCGGTCACGTTCGGCGGCGGCAGCGCGATGGTGTAGGACTCGCCCGAGCCCTGGGGAGTGAAATAGCTGTTCTTCTCCCAGTTTTCGTACCAAGAGGATTCGATGGCGTGGGGCTGGTAGGTTTTATCCATTGATATTTGGCTGTCCGGTAATGGCTGGCGACGCGATAGAGTGCCACGACAGAGCGCATGAGTCCTGCTTTACCCGCTGATCGGCAGGCTTAAAGGCACAGGTGCTGCGGCTGCAGTGAGACAGAGTCGCAAAAACGGCCATTATAGCGAGGTGGGAGGGTGGTCGCATCCTTGTTTGTACGGTGTGCAGGGTGCTTTGAGCACCGGTCATACGCCGACCGGTACCTGCCTTCACCCCTCTGATGACTTTCCGACTATGGCCAAGCGCCATTCTCTGGGCTATGTTGACCTCAAAGCATGGATCGCAGCCGTTCCCGCCCAAGAGGCAAAGACAGCCACCTTCCATACCCGAACTGAGAGCGTACCGGCTTGCCTGCCTGATGAGGGTTGGGCGGTAGCGTGGCGGAGGGCTGGTTTTTATCCAGTAGTAATGGATTCATGAAAAGACGCGGTCAAGCGAATACGGGGTGGGCTGTGGTGCGACCTGTAAGCTGTTGTTTTTTAGGTGTATTTATGGTGGCGTGATTTCGATGAAGCGGAGTTATGTCGCAGTCACTGTTATGCATTAGTGCCGCGTGCGGTCTAATCGCTGTTGAACTAAACCGCTTCGCGGGGCTGAATGGTCGGGTCCATCTCTGATTTACAGACCACACTTTTGTTTCCACCCACCGCGTGAGGAAACAAAAGATGACACCTTTACGGCAGCAGATGATTACCGCCATGCAGATGCGTGGCTTTTCTCCCCGAACACATCAAGCCTACCTCCAGGCAGTGCAAGGATTAGCCGGGTACTACCGGCAACCGCCTGATCGTCTTGATCAGGGTCAGGTCAGCGCCTATCTGGAGTATCTGGTGTGTGAGCGACACCTGTCCGCTGCCAGCTGTCGCCTGGCCTTGCATGGCATCCGCTTTTTGTTTGTGCAGGTGCTGCAGTGCGGGGAGTGGGATGTGCCCTTTCCAGTACCCAAGCAGCCGCAACGTATACCGGAGTTACTTACCCGTGTAGAAGTTGCCCGGATTCTGCAGGCCTGTACCAACCCCAAACATCACATGATGTTGGAGGTATGTTATGGCTGTGGTTTGAGAGTCAGTGAATTGTGCCAGCTCAAGGTCAGCAACATTGATGGCCAGCGGCATTTGTTGCGGGTGACACAAGGCAAGGGTGCCAAGGATCGTGCGGTTATTCTGACGGACACCCTGTTGCAGCACCTGCGCTCATACTGGCAGCAGTGTCGGCCTGATGATTGGCTATTCCCGAGCAGCCTGTTGCCCGGCAACGCGATCCATCCAAGCAGCATTCAGAGGGTATACAGCTGCACCAAGGCCAATGCTGGCGTGCATCGACAGGGCGGTATACATGGTCTGAGGCACGCCTATGCCACCCACTTGCTGGAAGCAGGCTTACCGGTTCATCAGCTACAGCACCAGTTGGGCCACAGCGATATCCATACGACGCTGCGCTATGTGCACTGGCTGCCGGGTATGACAGAAAGCAGTTCACCGGATACCGATCTGTTGGCGCAGCTGGAGCTCGGGCATGGCTAGCAAGGCCAGTGTTCAGCAAGCGCTGAGACAGTTTTTGCCAGACCCAGAGAAGATGGACGTGCAGCGTCAGCGGGTCTGCCGGCATTTGTTGCAGTGCCGTACAGCGGCTATGGGCGGTCAACAGCTCCGCTGCGACGCGTGCCGGCATGAAGAGGTGCAGTACTTCAGCTGCCGTGATCGGCACTGTCCGCAGTGTCAGTGGCGGGTGATACAGCAGTGGGCCGAGCGGCAACGCGTTGATGTTCTGCCGGTACCGTATCACCATGTGGTATTTACCTTACCGCATCAGCTCAATGGCTGGGTGCAGCTCCATCCGGAACTGATTTATCGACTGTTGTTCCAGTCCGTATGGGGCACGCTGGATCATTTTGGACGTGATCCCAAGCGGCTTAATGGCCAACTGGGTATGACAGCGGTGCTGCACACCTGGGGGCAGACCTTAAACCAGCATGTCCACCTACATTGCCTGGTACCTGCGGGTGCGTTTGGTCAGGACGGCAGCTGGCACGCCGCGCGCAGCAATTATCTGTTTCCGGTGCGAGCGCTATCTAGGCGTTACCGTGGCCTGATGGTCAGTGCATTGCGACAGGCCGCGAGTCAACAGCAGTTGCATCGCGTGACACGGGCTGGAGAGGTTGATCAGTTGCTGGACAGTTTGATGGCTACCGAGTGGGTGGTGTACAGCAAACATTGCTTGCAACACACCAGCAGCGTGATCGATTACCTGGCCCGCTACACACGCCGGATCGCTATCAGCAACGCACGTTTGCAGAGTGTCGATGAGCACAGTGTGACTTTGGATTACAAAGACTATCGCCAGGGTACTCAGCCAAAGCAGATGACTTTGAGCGGAGAAGAGTTTGTACGGCGGTTCCTGTTGCACATCCTGCCCAAAGGTCTGATGCGCGTGAGGCACTATGGTTTTCTCGCCAACCGTTGTCGCCGAACCCGACTTGAGCGGATAAGGCGTGCACTGCGTATCTATGATGTTGGGCGAACGGAGGCGATGGCTGCTGCCACTCTGGGTACCCAGAGGTTCGAATGCCGCCAGTGCAAGCGCCCGAGCATGCGTTGCGTTGGAATAATTGCCCCACGAGTGGGGCGGGTAAAGGGACGTTTGCGACGAGGTTGAGCGCTTGACCAACCAGGGGGCTGCCTGGCTAATGGAGGCACGGGCAATAATGGCCAGAAGATGGCAATCGTAGTGAAATCGCGCTAGTTTTGAGCTATCAAGGAATCGGAGGGCAGGGATATGGATACAAACAGCCAGCCAAGCAGGGCGTTTTACGTGCTTGATAGCACCTGCCAAACCATCGTGACCTCTCACGCTGAATACAAAACCCTATAGATGCTGCACGAACCGAGTGGCGGCTCAGTCCAACAGACATTTGAACGGCATGCTGCGCACACCGTTCAAATGCTTAGATGTTAGGCCTTGTTTCCCGCACTGTCGCAGCCGGGTTTTCAGCAGCGTGTGGTATCTCGCTCAACCGCAACCTTTGCATCTCGTACGCGCGGCAAGGGCATCGGCAATCAGTTCTGATGTAGCTCGGCTTCGGACAGACATGACTTCGCGGCCAGCACGATGGCCCGGAATTGGCTTCGGGGTTGTTGGCGGTGAGAGTTCTCGGCCGCGCGCTTCAAGCGCCACCGCTTCGCTCCGGCCAGCGCCAGCCCGGTGCTTCCAGGCAAGTCCTGCTGTACTGTTCGGCTCAGGGGTTGGGCTGCGGCGTTGCCGGGTGCTGGGCAGCGGCGGCCTAACAAGTCATTCAAGCCGACACCGCTTCGCGGCGCGGCTTAATTCCGGCGTTAGCTGTGTAGTTGTCAGAGTCACAATTTGAGGTAGATAAGGTTGTTTAAAGAAGCTATCGAAAAAAGTCTTAAGGAAGCAAAGACAGCTAGAGAGGAATTGCGCCACAGGCCAGGTTTTGTAGTGGGAAATCTGGGATCTTCAGATAAAGGCTTACACCTCTCTAATTACGCAAATTGTTTGCTAAATAGGCAGCTAGATATTTTTGATGACTCTATTTTTCTGCTTGAAAATGATCGTGTCCCTTCAGCATGCACAATAAGTAGAGGCATGATTGAGACGTATGCTTTTTCCAAGCTTTTATCTAAAAATATTGCGAAAATATTAAGTGCCAAGTCTGGAGAAGAGAGCGTAGAAGATTCGCTTAAGGTAATAGTTAATTTCACTAACAGCTCAAGACTAAAAGAGTCTGAGCAAAAGAAAATATCTAAAGGCATTTACGATCCTAAGGATTACGTGTTTACGGAAGAAGCAAAGCATAGGTTCGAAAACATGCTTGCTGGTAGTGAGCACGTAATGAATGCTTTGCGTGATCTGTATAAAGATGAGATCACGCATACGAAAGGAAAAGAAAGTCAATTTGAGATTACATATGACTCTTTAAGTGAATGGGTTCATCCATCTCAGACTAGCATTTTTCATAATTATGTGCCCGATACTCACAACATCCCAACATCTATAGGCATTTTACACCTATATGATGGAGCAAGAATGTCCTGTGCACGAGCGTTGCACTTTATAGTTGACAGTAAGAACATCTACGACTGGACGATAGAGTTGGCGGATGAAATTACACGCCGTGGTGCAGAATACAGCTAACAATTCGCGCCACTCGGACGCACTAAAGTGCGCCGGTGCGCTCTGGCGTTATATGCTCTGGTGAATGCTTAAATATTTCAAGAATTTGATTTATAAGGAATGTGATGAATAGTAAAGGTTCGGAATGGAATAGGTGGGACTTACACTTTCACACTCCATCTTCGTATGACTATAAAGATAAGACAATTTCTAATGTCGATATCGTCAACGAAATGAAGAAAAATTCAATAACAGCTTTTGCTGTTACCGATCACCACGTGATCGACATCGATAGATACAAAGAACTGAAAACTTTGGGTGAAAAAGAAGGAATCACCGTTTTGCCTGGCATCGAGTTTCTTTCGGATGCTAGAGGTAAAGAGCCAGTACACTTTATCGGTATATTTCCTGAAGATTCAAATATAGAACATATTTGGGGGCAAATTAAGCACAGAACAGATATCAATAAGGTGGATTCAGAAGGCCTTAGGGAGAATCAAGTTTATTGCGATCTTAAAGACACAATAGGATTGGTAAAGGAATTAGGTGGAATTGTCACAATACATGCAGGTGAGAAGAGTGGGACTGTAGAAAATATTACACATTCACTCCCACATGGAATTGCTCAGAAAACAGAAATTGCGAAGGCTGTTGATATTTATGAGCTAGGTAAGGAAAGTGACCAAGATGGTTACAGGAAGTTTGTTTTTCCGAACATCGGGAAAACAATACCAATGATTATTTGTTCTGATAATCACAACATTCATAAATACCAAATAAAACAGAAATTATGGGTCAAGGGAGAGCCTTCTTTCAAAGGGCTGAAATATGCCCTAAATGAACCGGAAAGTCGGTTCTATATTGGCGATGAACCAGAAATCCTAAAGCGGGTTAGGGATAATCCTACTAAATACATCAAGTCCATCAACATTCGGAGAACAGGGAAAGAAGATACTGGTTCAATTTGGTTTGAAGACATTTCCATACCAATGAACAGCGAGCTTGTCACTGTTATCGGACATAAAGGAAGTGGCAAGAGTGCTCTTTCTGATATTCTTGCCATATGTTCGGATGCTGAGCATTCTGATGATTATATATTTCTCCATAAGCAAAAGTTTAAAAAGAAAGGACTTGCTGATCGGTTTAGTGCTTTTGTTGAGTTTGAAAGCGGGAAAAGGTCCGAAGAACGTTTACTCACCCATATAATAGATGAAAGCCAAGAAAGGCTTGTTAGATACTTGCCTCAAAGCTACTTTGAAAAAGTTTGTAATGAAATTGATAAGGTGGATGCTTTTCGCTCAGAAATAGAGAAGGTCGTATTTCAATATGTCCCTACTGAGAAAAAAATGGGACAAACTACTTTTGAGGAACTTATCGACCTAAAGAAAAGATCTGCAGAAAAAGAAATTCATCATATCCACGAAGAGATACTAGAGCTGAATGATGAAATCATAAAGCTTGAGAACCAATTTGATCCAAATTATAGAAAAAATCTTCTTAGTAAAATTAAAGTGAAGGAAGACGAGCTTACTGCTCATGAGTCTTTAAAGCCAGAAACTGTCGAAGACCCGTCAAAGCACGAAGAGTCAGAAGATACCAAAGCGAAGAAAAAGGCACTTGGAGAATTAGAATCTTCAAAGCTAGCGCTAGAAAAAGAGATTGAATCTATAACTAAGGAAATATCAGATAGGAACTATTTAATTTTTGAGGCAGAAAAGCTAAATCGCGATTTGAAGAACAAATATAGCGAACTTGTTTCAGTTATATCTGAAGGTAACGATGTTGCTAATCAGTGCGGGGTCGACATTTCTAAAGCGATTCATGTTGAGTTTGATGAAAGTGTAATTTGTTCCAGCATCCTCTTGCTGAAGGAAAGGAATGAAAAAGATGCCAAGCTTATTAAAGTAGATGAAGATTGGGAGAAAAAGGAATATGAGTTGCTTTCGTCAGCTTCAAAACTCGAATCTTTGAAAACTCAGATAAGGGCTATTCATTCCGAATTTACCGGAGAACAAAAGGCATTTCAGGATTATTTAAGTACTCTGGCAGAGTGGGAGATTAGAAAAAGTGAAATTGAGGGGGATTCTGAAACTGCTGACAGTTTGAAGTATATGCAAGAAAAGT